>NZ_DOEM01000001.1:0-238716 GCF_003533255.1 Pediococcus sp. | reverse complement strand
AATACCAGAAAGTGTAGACCCATTTAATTGACTGGTATAAGAAATCATATCGTTTTTTTTGTATTCAAAATTGAAATAGATGGGGAATGCAAAAATGAATTTAAAGGCATTTGTCCAATAAGCTGACACGATTTCATTGATGCGTAAGAAGACAATATCCTGCAGGCCATTTCATCAAATGAGCACAGCTTATCAAAACCCGGGAAAAGTGAGTAAGTATAGTGGGTTCAAAATATCTTATCCTTTATAGCGGCATAGTAACGCTGAAAAAATTTTTAAAAAAGTTATCTGAAAAGGAATACAAATTTAGCCCAAAACGGCAATTATTGAAGTTTTAACATGCTTGTTTTGGGAACCAGATGTCTTTCAGAAAAGTAGAAATGAAATAATGACTGATAATAGGTATTTTTGTTCTGTAATTAACTGTGAAAAAGATCAAAAAAAACAACCTAGATAGGCTGAAAAATTTGTAACTGTAACTCACAGAATAAGAAACACACTAAAGATTAAATATAAAATTACGTTTACGATTAAATGCAGTTTTGATTGCTTAATAAATTGGGTAGCTAGCCATGAAATAATAAGTGTACCAACGGCAATTAATCCGAAGGTTGTTAAGTGAGTGACTAATAAAATTACGATACAAAGAATACCAAGACTTAAATGAATCAAAGGACCATAACTGAGTTTATTAATAAAAAATGGATAGAAAATAAATAGAAAACCTAATAAAGGCACGACTAGAACTGATAAGAAGTTGGTTGATAAAAAGCCACACTGGATGTAAAACAAGACTTCCGGTAATATAAACGCCGAGCTTATGGTATACAAGATTAGCCCTGCCAAGTTGTTTTTAAAACCTGTGAAAAAAGTTGATAAAGTTACCATACATAAGAAGAGCAAAATACTTATCGTTGGCGAAATACTTGAGAAAGCCAACGCAGCTGCAAGGACTGTGACTCCAGTCATACTCAAAAATATAGGTGTTGAAATTTTATTGGTGAAGCGATCAAAGACAAGAAAATTAAACATGAAGATAAATAATATGACTAAAAGCTGATTGCTAAAAGTATGCTGAATATTAGTATGTACTTGATGGCTGTACAGGGTTGGCACCAACCAAGTGGTCAAACTCTGAATGGCCGTCATGATTAGCGGCAACAGCGATTTTTTATTAACAGCATTCAAACGTATATTTTGCATCGTTGTATTCTCCTATGTGAAATAACTCAATCGTAAACAAAGTTCGAAGCGACGTCAACTAAAAATCAATCTTTTAAAGAATTTTCATTTGTGATAAGATTGTTAGGATAGCTTTCAATTTCCATGATCGTGGAGACAAGCAGATTAGATGCAATCGTATTGCGAATCTAGGTTCATGTGAAATTCATAAGCTGCAAAGCACGGGTTATAACATTGAACAAACATACTTTGTTCCCGAAAGGATTTGCTGTAAAGCAAAGATGCCTTGTAACCGTTATTAATAAGGGGGAAATTTCCACATGCAAGAGAGACATTTATTTACTTCTGAGTCAGTTTCAGAAGGACATCCAGATAAGATTGCAGACCAAATTAGCGATGCAATTTTAGATGCTATGTTAGCACAAGATCCACAGGCTCGAGTAGCTTGTGAAACAACCGTGACAACGGGATTAGTTGTTGTCGTTGGAGAGATTAGTACGACTGCTTACGTTGATATTCAAAAGACCGTTCGTGAAACCATCAAAGAAATTGGTTATAAAGATGGTGAATATGGATTTGATGGTGACAATTGTGCAGTTATGGTTGCCATTGATGAACAATCACCAGATATTGCTCAAGGTGTTGATGATTCTTTGGAAACTCGTGAAGGTGACGCGGATCCATTAGACAAAATTGGTGCCGGAGATCAAGGTTTGATGTTCGGTTTCGCCATTGATGAAACTCCTGAGCTTATGCCATTACCAATCATGTTAAGTCATCATTTGATGCAAAAAACTGCAGCTGTTCGTAAGTCTGGTGAAATTCAATACTTGCGTCCAGATGCAAAAGCCGAAGTGACAGTTGAGTATGATGACGATGAAAAGCCAGTTCGTGTAGATACGGTTGTTTTAAGTACCCAACATGATCCTAATGTAACTTTAGAGACCATCCGCAAAGATGTGCTTGAACATATTATTAAACCAGTGATTCCAGCTAAGTTGTTGGATGATAAGACAAAATACTTTATTAATCCAACCGGGCGCTTTGTTATTGGTGGTCCTCAAGGGGATGCCGGTTTAACCGGGCGTAAGATCATCGTTGACACATATGGTGGGTTCGCCCGTCATGGTGGCGGTGCTTTTTCTGGAAAAGATGCAACTAAAGTTGACCGTTCAGCTAGTTATGCTGCTAGGTACGTTGCCAAGAATATTGTGGCTGCTGGTTTGGCTCATAAAGTTGAAGTTCAGTTGGCCTATGCAATTGGCGTGGCTGAACCAGTTTCCGTTTCAGTAGATACCTTTGGGACTGGTAATGTTTCTGAAGAAAAATTAGTTGAGGCAATTCGTAAGATATTTGATCTTCGACCAGCAGGAATCATCAAAATGTTAGATTTACAGCGGCCAATTTATAAAAAGACAGCTGCTTATGGTCATTTTGGTCGGACAGATATCGACTTACCTTGGGAACATACAGATAAAGTTGATGACTTAAAAGAGTTATTGAAGTAATTATTGAAATCTCTTCTGCAATTCGCGTAGAAGAGGTTTTTTAGGTGGAGAGTGAATTAATGACAGCGAAAAAGACAAACGTTACCTTAGTCACAATTGCGATTTTTGTGGCAACATTTTTAACAGCGGTAGAAGGAACCATTGTTTCAACCGCAATGCCGACCATCGTTGGAGATCTTCATGGCGTTAATTTAATGAACTGGATTGTTTCAATTTATTTGTTAACAAATGCAGTTGCTACGCCAATATATGGTAAGCTAGCCGATCTTTTTGGGCGTAAACGAATCTTCATTATTGGCATCATGATTTTTATTATTGGCTCAACATTGAGTGGGACGGCTAACTCTATGCCAACATTGATTGGTTGGCGGGCTCTGCAAGGTGTTGGGGCGGGGTGTATTATGCCAGTTGCAAACACCATTATTGCGGATATCTACCCATTTGAAAAACGAGCCCGTGTCATGGGCTTTAATGGAGCTGCATGGGGGATTGCTGCGATTGTGGCACCGTTGCTAGGTGGATTTATCGTGGACCAACTCACTTGGCACTGGGTATTCTTTATTAATATTCCGATCGGTTTGTTAACCGTTGCAATGATTGCACTTTGCCTGCATGAGGATCCTCACACAGTCTCAACGAAGATCGATTACTTGGGAACTTTGTGGTTAACGATGGCGTTACTTAGTTTGATGTATGGGTTTCAAGTTTTGGGTGAAACCAATTTTACTTGGCAAACTATTGAAACTTGTTTTGCAGTTACCGTTGTTGCAATTTTTCTGTTTATTAGAAGAGAACAAAAGGCCGATGATCCTATTATTTCGTTAAAACTATTCAAGAATCGCACGTTTATTACCCAAAATTTAGCGACCATGTTGGTTTCTGGATTTTTAATTGGTTTTGAAGTTTATATTCCTACTTGGACACAGGGACTGCTTGGTTTGCCTGCTTCCTTGGCCGGTTTTGCAGTCACGCCTAGTTCAGTTATGTGGATTTTTGGGTCATTTTTAGCGGGTAAGTTTATTCTTAAGCTGACACCCAAACAAACCTTGATGATTAGTCTAGCTATTCTGTTTGTCGGAAGTTTGTGGTTAGCGTTATTGTCACAAACGACACCATTTTGGTTGTTCTTTGTTATTTCTACCATTCTTGGTGTGGGATTTGGAATCACGATTACTTCCACAACGGTGACTTCCCAACGATTAGTCGAGGCAAAGGATATGGGTGTGGCGACTTCTTTCAATACATTAGCGCGTACGCTTGGTCAAACGATCATGATGTCCATTTTCGGGATCATCATGAATGGTACTATGAATAAAGGCATTGCCCAACATTTCAATTTGAATTTAGGGATGATGAATAAGCTGATTAATCCGCAAACAGCTTCCTCATTACCAGCTAAATTATTGCCAACGTTGAGAACTATTTTATATCAGGCGTTGCATAACATTTATTTGGCAGGAGTGTGTTTGATTATTTTGGCCATTGTGATAAATGCGATTGATTATCGAAAAAAACAAAGAATTTAAAAAAGTCGACTTTTAGTTGCTGTGTTTAAGCAATTAAAAGTCGACTTTTAGTTATCGTTTTTGAATGGCAAACAAAATTGGTGGGTCATTTTGTTGATTCATAAATTGATAATTTAAAACTTGAAACTCTTTTTGCGGTAATTTTGTTAAAAAAGTTTGGAGATGGTTCAGCTCATCTTTACCACCTGGATGACCATAATAACTGACCAAAATGACTAGTCCTCCCCGTTGCAAAATTTTTAGGCACTGTTCAACAGCTGAAATTGTGGTTTTTGCGTGTGTAATAACGGATTTATCACTACCGGGTAAATAGCCAAGATTAAAAATAGCCGCGGTAATTTGGGTGTCTTCGGGAAGATGATTTGATAAATGTTCATGTCCATCGTGAATTAGGGTAGTTTGATTTAACAACCCAGTTAAAAGCAATTGTGTTTTGGTGGCCTCAAGTCCAGCAGATTGGACATCAAATCCATAAACATGCCCACTTTTACCAACGGCACTGGCCAAGTAGATTGTGTCGTTGCCGTTGCCCACTGTGGCGTCAATCACGGTATCGCCCGGTTGGACAACTTGATCAAGTAACGTGTGGCTATAACGTAATGCAGATTCTAGATTCATTTTTTAAACCTCCGTTTTTGTTGGTAAAATTAAAAATCCTGATAATAAAACGATGGTGGTACCAAATAAAAAGCCCCCAAGAACGTCGCTGGGATAATGAACATTTAAATAAATACGTGACATCCCAATTAAAAGGATCATGCTGATTGCAAACAAATTAACTAAACCGCGTTGCCATTTGGATTTGACGAGGCTTGCAAATATGATCATGATTACGCCTAGAAGAATGATCGTGCTGGTAGAGTGGCCACTTGGGAAACTATAGCCACCGATTGAAATTAGTTTATGCAAAGGGCGAGGCCGTTGTACAAGGAGTTTAATAGCTGTATTTCCTAACGTTCCTACTAAAATGCTAAAAGCCGCAAAACTTAGCAGGCGATAATATTTGACATAAACTAGCCAACCGACAAGAACAAGAGTAAAGCCGATATTTTGCAAAGGATTACCCAAACTCGTAATAAATAAGAAAAATTGGGTTTTAGCGGGTGTTCGATTGTGTTGCATAATTTGCGCAATTGAGTGATCAAAGTTTTGAGTTGCCTGGGTATTTGCAATTACCATCAGCGTAACTATTATAAAGATTATTCCGGTGAGTAAACTGGTTAATAGCCATTCGTGATGTTGTTTATTGGTTTGCATGAATATCTCCCTTATTATTTCAGAATGCGCTTCTAGTATATCAGATTTTTCAAAGGTTTCTTGCATTTTTATGGCTAATTTGATAGGATTAGTCCATTAATGTTAGTTGAAAAGAAGTAGTAAGTGTCAGAGACCTTTCAGAAACTGTGCGGATAATGTGAGCATAGATTGCGAAGACACCGAACTCATCTTTTTAATTTTATTGGTGAAACAAGTAGCTGGTAACGTGAGTTCGCGTTAAGAATTGAAGTGTTCGACTGACTAATTCAATCGTAAATATAGGTGGTACCGCGGAAAATTTCGTCCTATAAGATATTTTTTAATATCTTATGGGACTTTTTTATATAGAAAGGGTGTAGCTAAATTGGCATATAATCACGATATAATTGAACGGAAATGGCAGCATTACTGGAAAGAACATAAAACTTTTAAAACAAATTCGAGGACAGATAAGCCGAAGTATTACGCATTGGACATGTTCCCTTATCCTTCTGGTCAAGGGCTCCATGTAGGTCATCCTGAAGGCTATACTGCCACAGATATCATGTCTCGATTCAAACGGATGCAAGGATTTGAAGTTTTGCATCCAATGGGTTGGGATGCATTTGGCCTGCCTGCAGAGCAGTATGCCTTAAAGACCGGTCACAATCCCCGTGAGTTTACAGCACAAAACATCAAGAACTTCAAACGGCAAATTCGTTCATTAGGTTTTTCATATGATTGGGATCGTGAAGTCAATACGACAGATCCTAAGTTCTATAAGTGGACCCAATGGATTTTTGAACAAATGTACAAAAAGGGTTTGGCCTATGAAAAAGAAACACTTGTGAACTGGGCTCCTGACATGATGGGCGGCACAGTTGTGGCCAATGAAGAAGTTGTTGATGGTAAAACAGAGCGCGGTGGTTATCCAGTTTACCGTGTCCCAATGAAACAGTGGATGCTGAAGATTACGGCTTATGCAGATCGTTTGCTGGATGACTTGGACTTAATTGATTGGCCTGAAAGCATCAAGGAAATGCAACGTAACTGGATTGGCCGTTCAACTGGTGCCAGCGTCAATTTTAAAGTTGACGGGACAGATGATCAAATTGAGATATACACAACCCGTCCTGATACGCTGTTTGGCGCAAGTTACATGGTTATTGCCCCAGAACATGCATTGGCTAAAAAACTAACCACAGAGGCTCAAAAAGCGGTTGTGGAGGCCTATGAAAAGAAGATTGAGACTAAATCTGACTTGGAACGGACCGACCTGAACAAAGACAAAACTGGGGTTTTCACTGGATCTTATGGAATTAATCCTGTTAACGGCGATAAAATACCAATTTGGATTGCAGACTATGTGCTTGCTTCATACGGAACTGGTGCAATCATGGCGGTTCCAGCTCACGATCAACGTGACTGGGATTTTGCGAAGAAATTTGATTTACCAATTACACCTGTTATTGAAGGTGGCGATGTAGAGGATGCTCCTTATACTGAGGACGGTGTTCATATTAATTCCGATTTCTTAAATGGAATGGATAAACAAACTGCTATTGATAAGATGATTGATTGGCTTGAAGATAAAGGGGTCGGTCATAAAAAAGTTAATTATCGTTTGCGAGACTGGATTTTCTCCCGTCAACGTTACTGGGGGGAACCAATTCCTGTTATCCATTGGGAAGATGGCGAAACTACACTAGTTCCCGAAGACGAATTACCTTTAAAACTGCCTGCAACTAAAGATTTACAAACCTCAGGGAGTTACGAAAGTCCACTTGCTAACTTAAAAGACTGGGTCAACGTGGTGGATGAAAACGGCCGTAAAGGTCGCCGTGAAACGAACACCATGCCACAGTGGGCGGGGAGCTCATGGTACTTCTTGCGTTACATTGATCCGCATAATGACGAACGAATTGCCGATATGGATCTTTTGAAGAAATGGTTGCCAGTTGATCTTTACATTGGTGGCGCGGAACATGCCGTCTTACATTTACTGTATGCGCGTTTCTGGCACAAAGTGTTGTATGATCTCGGCGTTGTTCCAACTAAAGAACCATTCCAGAAGTTAGTGAATCAAGGAATGATCTTAGGTGACAACCACGAAAAAATGTCGAAATCAAAGGGTAATGTCATTAATCCAGATGATATTGTCGATCAATATGGAGCCGATACCTTACGCTTATACGAAATGTTCATGGGTCCTTTAACGGAATCGGTTTCTTGGAGTGAAGACGGCATTCACGGAAGTGAGAAGTGGATCGAACGGGTTTGGCGTTTAATGATTGATGAAAACAATCATTTGCGTGATCGGGTGACAACGTTTAATGATGGTAAATTAGATAAAGTTTATAATCAAACGGTTAAAAAGGTGACACACGATTTTGAGCACTTACATTTCAATACTGCAATTTCACAGATGATGGTGTTTGTGAATGAAAGTTATAAGGTTGATGCCTTACCAGTACAGTACATGGAAGGATTTGTCAAAATGCTTTCACCAGTTATGCCCCATGTTGCCGAAGAGTTGTGGCAATTGTTGGGCCATGATGACACAATTACGTATGCAAAATGGCCAACTTACGATGAAGATAAGTTAGTTGAGTCAACTGTTCAAGTTGTTCTCCAAGTCAACGGAAAAGTTCGTTCCCACATCAAAGTAGCTAAGGATACAAGCAAAGCAGACTTGGAAAAGATTGCCTTGGCTGACGAAACTCTAAAAGAATGGATAGATGGTAAAACGGTCCGAAAAGTGATTGCAATTCCTAATAAAATTGTGAATGTGGTTGCTAATTAAGACTTAGAAAAGAGAAAAGTGAAAAAAGGCGGGTAGATTCTGAGCGTAGCCGAAGTTAACATATGGTTCGTTACTTGAACCGTTTGTTGATGTAGCTGAGTGGAAGAGTCTGCCTTTTTTGCTTACATTTAGATCCTGAAAGTTTCTTTATATTTTCTTACGAAATGAATTTAAATTTGAATTGCCCTGTAGTAATGATAAAATGATTAAGATTGAGTATTCGAAAGTAGGTCGATAAATTATGGCTGAGACGCCTCAAGATAAGTCACAGACAACTGATGCGGGATTTCAACCGCTAAGACAAACAAGTAAAGAATCCACTTCAAAAGATAAAATGATTGAAGGCTCAGCCTGGATGACGGCTGGTAGCATTTTTTCACGCTTGTTAGGTGCAATCTACATTATTCCTTGGGTAATCTGGTTTGGCACTATGAGTAATCAAGCGAATGCCTTATTTGCAAAGGGATATAATATTTATAGTTTCTTTTTAATTGCAGCGATTGCTGGGATTCCATCTGCGATTGCCAAACAAGTGGCACATTACAATACAATCAATGAATTTGCAGTGGGCCAACGGTTATATAAACGAGGACTATTGTTGTCCGGCGCTACCGGAATTGTGTGTGCACTGATTTTGTATTTTGGGGCACCATTTCTTTCTAATCATGATCCCAATGTTATTCCGATTTTGCACTCACTTGCCTGGGCAGTTTTGATTATTCCAACGATGAGTTTGACTCGGGGTTTTTTTCAAGGCTATCAGGAAATGGCACCATCAGCAATTTCACAATTTGTTGAACAATTAGCCCGTGTGGCCTACATGTTGATTACGGCATTTCTAATCATGCATGTTCACCATGGTAATTGGGTGAGTGCCGTTTCCCAATCTACATTTGCAGCCTTTATTGGTGCGATTGGCGGGATGTTGGTTTTAGTTTGGTATTATTTCCGTCACCGATCTCGTTTAAGAGAATTGGCCGAGAATAGTAAGCAAGAACTGGCAATCCCGACTAAGCAGTTGTATAAAGAAATTATTGCTCAGGCGACACCATTTATTATTATTGGATCTGCAATTACAATTTTTCAATTAATTGACCAATATACATTTTTTAACATCATGCAACGGGCCTTTGACTATTCGACGACTGTGGTCAACACCTTGTATGCTGATTTTGCGTTTAATTCTAATAAACTCATTATGATTGTGGTTTCCTTAGGATCTGCAATGGCGATTACGGCGGTGCCAATGTTATCTGAGGCTAAAACCCGCGGTAATAAACGAGAAATCAATAATCAGATTACGGATGCTTTACTTTTGTTTTCGTTTTTTATGATTCCTTCAGCACTTGGTATGGCTGCCATTGCCCAGCCTTTGAATACACTTTTTTATCACTATGATGTTGTGGGAACTTTAGTTCTGCAGGCATCTTCATATGTGTCCATTATTTTGGGACTGTTTACGGTAATTTCAGCAATTATGCAAGGAATTTCCGAAAATGTCCGCGCGGTTGGTTACTTTGCGATTGGCGTCGTTGTTAAATTTGCCTTACAATTTCCACTGGTATCTTATTTTGGAGTGATGGGTCCTCTTCTTTCGACGGCGATTGGATTCGGGGTAGTGAGTTGGTTGATTCTACGTCATCTAAATCAAGAGTATGGCATAAGTTTCCATCGTATCAGCAGACCTTTTGCAGGGATCCTCGTATTTAGCGTTTTAACTTTTATTGTGGCGTATGCAACTGTCCACTTGAGCTATTTAGCATTGAACCCTAATAGTAAATTTATGGCTGTTTTCGTATCGGTTTTGGCAGCCTGCTTAGGTGGAATTGTTTATTTATATGCGACTTTAAAAACGAGATTAGCGGATATGATGATTGGCGATCGGGTTGAACGGATTCGAAGAATATTACGGATCCATTAAGGAGCGCGTTATGCGAATTGATAAGTTTTTGCACCAGATGAATATTGGAACACGAAGTCAGGTTACCCAGTTAATTAAAAAGGGTGCAGTTACCTTAAACGCACGCAGAGTACTCACTGGCAAAACGCAATTAAATCCAGGTCAAGATCTGGTAAAATTGGGTGAACGTGAGATTCAATATCAAGTTCATTATTATTATTTGCTCAACAAACCTTTGGGTGTCATTTCTGCGTCAACGGATAACCATCAAAAAACAGTAATGGATTTGTTTAATAAGTCTGATTACCGTTCTGACCTTTTTCCAGTTGGCAGACTTGATAAGGATACGGAGGGACTCCTACTTATTACCAATGATGGCGATTTAGCACACAAGCTGTTATCACCAGCCCATCATGTTAAGAAAGTTTATGAAGCGACAGTAACTGGTAAACTTGATGATCAAGTCATTGAAAAATTTGCTAAGGGGATTACGTTAAAGGATGGGACTGAGTTATATCCAGCCAAACTTGAAATCCTAAATTATAACAAACTTGAAGATACGACTAAAGTTCACGTTCAAATTCAGGAAGGCAAATATCACCAGGTACGGCGAATGTTTGGCGCGATGGGTGAAAAGGTTGTACATCTTCAGCGAATTCAAATGGGGACCTTGGCTATTGATGTTGGTTTGTTGCCAGGTAATTATCGTGAATTAAGTCAAGATGAGGTCGATGACTTATTGGCTTTAACTAAATAAAAACGAAAAGAGGCCGCGCAAAAACATAGGTTTTGCGCGGCCTCTTTCTACTTCTCGAATATTATTGGGCTACTAAAACGTGAAAAAAAGACAGATTTCAGGATATGCTTAAGATCTAATCGTTTTTTTACTCTCGTTTTGAAAAGTTTGCCATTGCTTGCGGAATTTGGTTAATAATCTGATGCGGTAAGGTAACATACTGCGTTTTACCTAATTCATCGGCAATATAACTGTGCAAATAGGTTGCACTGAGGATTGCTTGAATTTCGTGATCTGAAAACTGAACAACAAAGCCACCAATCATGCCGGCTAATGTGTCGCCCATCCCGCCAGTTGCCATTTCAGGACCACCCAGTTTTAATTGATAAACAGTATCATTGGTATAAATTTCAGTGTGATACTTTTTTAAAACAACGGTGGCTTGTAATTTTTGTTGGGCTTTTCGATTTTTGGTTTCGGTTTGTTCAGCAATCGGAATGCCAGACAGTCGTTGCCATTCCATCTCGTGAGGTGTAAAGACGATCTTGGCATCTGGGAGGGATAAGTGGTGGGCAGCTACTAGATCGATCGCAGAACCGTCAATAATCAAATGTTGAGTAGATTGAATGGACTGAAAGACAGCCTGCACAACTTGGAGAGCCAATTTGTCTTCACCTAAACCAGGGCCGATGACAATGCCGTCGACTGTTTTGATTAATTTTTTAAGTTCCGTATCATTTTGAAAATCGATCACCATTGTTTCTGGAAGGCGAGCGTGCAGACTAGCAAAGTTGGTGGAATGAGTGGCAGTGGTTACCAAACCAGTACCAGAATAGACTGCGGCACTACTAGTTAAGATAATCGCACCACCAAATTGAGCATTACCACCAATGACTAATAATCGTCCAAATGAACCTTTGTGCGTGTGAGTGGCTCGTTTTTTTATGGTTTCTGTAACCATTGATTGTGTAATTGTTTTCATAAAATTAGTCCTCCATAAAGTTAGTATAACGAAAAAAATACGATAGTAAAATCAGAAGGGCCTTTTACTATAAGAATTCATAAGCGTTTGCTACAATGAAAATAGATAAACTAGAAAGCGAGATGAGTACCATGCAAAATCAACAATATCAAAATATTTTAGTCGGAATCGATGGTTCTGAAACTTCAATGAGAGCACTAGATAAGGCAATTGATGCCGCAATTCGAAACCAAGCCAAACTATATATCGCGCAAGTTTTAAAACCCCAATTATCAACTGTAGGAAGGGCATCTATAGGGTTTGGCGTCGTTGAAACAGATATAGATGATGAAAGTCGTCTGAAAGAGCAAAAGCAACTTTTAGATGACGTGGTAGCTCAAGCAAAGGACAAGGGTGTTAAAGATGTCACGAGCATTGTCAAGATTGGCAATCCACGAGAAGAGTTAGCTCGTAATATTCAACAAGCACAAAAGATCGATTTAATTTACATTGGGGCAACAGGTGCAAATCGGGTGGCGCAAATGTTTTTAGGATCGAACACAACTTATATTCTAGAGAATTCTATTGCGGACGTTATGGTGGTTAGATAAAAAATTGCCAAACTTGAATTAAGTAAGGTATAGCGAAATAGCTATTTAGGATCGGTAAATGACTGTTCCGCTATTCGTTTACTCAAAAAAAGAGAAACACGGCATTAACTATTAAAATAAGTAAGGAGGCATACTGAGGGAAATCTAAGGACCTTAGTAGACTAACAGATGAAAACATTAATTGTGCTTGAAAATGTGGTAATGGATGGTGTGAAACGTGCGGCAACTGTTTTGGGGAATGCTCTGACTAAATATGCAGATGTGACTTATTATTCATTAGAAAACGTCACGCCTTATTACGAATTAAAAGCCAAACTGGTTGTGGCAAAACGACCAGCCTCCGGACACGTTCTTAATTTTTTTGGTGAAAAACCTTATGAAAATTATCGTGATCAGATCGATGATTTAAGTGAATTTATTGAACAGGGTGGTTTCCAAAGCGTTATTTTAGCTGCCGGATTGACCACAAGTTTTGGTCCGTTAATTAAAAAAAGAATTCCAAATGTTCGAATTGTGGCCTGGATGCACAACAACTATAAGACTTATCTGACTCAATATTATCAACGAATGGAAAAAGAATTTGTGGCTGGTTTGAAACAAGCGGATGCGGTTGTTGTTTTAACAGATTCAGATTTAAAAAATTATCGTCAGTTTAATCCGAATACTGTCAAAATATACAATCCGCTAACTTTGAATCCAGATAAAAAAGCCGATTTAACTTCTCATACAATTGCATTTACAGCACGAATTGCGATTCCACATAAAGGAATTGATTTATTATTGGAGGCTGCTCAGTATTTGCCAGATGATTGGAAGATCGCCATTGCCGGACAAGGAGTGCCAGAGCAGATGGCTTTATTCAGACAACTAGTTGAAAAATTTGATGTGGCAGATAAAATTATCTATCGGGGCGCGCTGAAAGATAAGACGTTACAGGAACACTATGAAACGGCATCAATTTTTGTATCCACTTCGCGGTGGGAAGGGATGCCACTTGTGATTGGTGAGGCCATGGGATTTGGTTTGCCAATTGTCGCCATGGAAAACACGGGATCTGCAGAGTTTCTTGGTCACAATCAATATGGCGTGTTAACGAAACCTGAGGACGTGATGGACTTTGTCAAAGAACTTAATAAAGTCATAATCAGTGAGCCGTTGCGGCATATTTATTCTAAGAAATCATTAGAACGTATTCAGGCGTTTAAGATTGAAACGATTATTAAACAGTGGTTACCGCTTTTAGGCAGTAATTCTGCTGGTTTATCTAAGGCGTTTTAAAAATAATTTTTAAATATGTAAATTAACATTGAAAACGACTTCAATTTTCGATATGGTAAGGTTAGTAAATAAGAAAGTCGATGATCATAAGTGTATAAATTAATCGTTAGCGATTTGGATGAAACGTTACTTGGTAGCGATGGAAAAATCTCTCAAGAAAATATCGAGGCTATTAAAGCAGCCTCCAAAAAGGGAGTTAAGTTCGTGCCCAATACGGGCCGAGGTTTTGCTTCAGTGCAAGTTTTATTGCAAAAATTAGGTCTCTATCAAGAGGCTAATGAATTTGTGATTTCTTATAATGGTGGCGCAATTGTTGAGAACCAGGATAATAGGGTTCTTCAAACAAATGAAATGACGTATGAAGAAGCCAAAGGTGTTTTTGAAATTACTTCTCAATATCTGCACAATGATACCCATGTGTATACGTTAAACCAATTGTATATCTATAATCCCCGTGAAGAGGATCTGGCTTACTTGAAACCACGGCATGTGAACTATCACATCATGGAAAATGATGATTTTTCAATTTTTAAAGATGATAAAATTATGAAAGTCATTACCATGAATCCTGACCAAGAGGTTTTGCGGCCAGTTCATGATAAGGTGATGGATACTTTTGATAACCAGTTGAATGCCAGCTATTCTTCCGGGATGTATGCTGAGTTTAATCATTTAGGCACTGACAAAGGAACGGCAACCTTGGAGCTTGCTGACTCTTTAGGAATCAAAAAAGACGAAATTTTGGCGCTTGGTGACAATAGTAATGATCTTCCTATGTTACGTAAAGTGGGAATGCCTGTTGTTGTGGCAAATGGAACTACTGAGGCAAAGAGTTTAGCTAAATATGTGACTAAGAATAATTATCAAACTGGGGTTGCCGAGGCAATTGAAAAGTTTGTGTTATAAATCCATATTAGTTTAGGTCATGGAGGAACAAGATGTTAAAAGCAGCATTAGTGGGTGTCCCTGGTTTAATTGCAATTATGCTAGTGGTAATCACATTGTATGTACAACTGCCCTTCTGGCTTTTAATCGTGCTGTGGGCAGTTGGATTTGTTGCTGCCATTATTTTGGTCACGGTGTTTGAACTCAAAATCAAATTAGCAGCCATGAAACGGGATGCAGAAGAAGCAGTCAAAAAAGAACAATCTGAGAAATAAAGAGGGATTATTATGTTTATGTCTACGGAAGAAATCAACGTGGGTCATACAATTGTGGGGATTGTTTCTGCCACAAGCCGGATTATGTTATCGGCTGATGAAATTGACCAGTATCAAATGTTTGACCAACTTATTGAAGAAACTAAAAATAAATTAAGTAAACGGGCTGAACTTAAAGACGGGGACGGTTTAATTGGGGTACATTTTAACACAGAAGTTGTGAATGTGAGTGTGGCGCCAAAGTTTTTGATTGTAGTGGGCTACGGTACCGTGGTTAAACTAGATAAGTGAGTATTATCTGAAGAATAATCTTTTTGACAGTAAGTGGCGCACAAGTTTAATAGAGCTTTTCATTCTTTTGAATATAGTGTAAAATGATTACTGTTGTTTAGCCCCAGTGGCGGAACTGGCAGACGCGCAGCGTTCAGGTCGCTGTATGGGCAACCATGTACAGGTTCGAATCCTGCCTGGGGCATTTTAGTACAATATAGGAACTTTTTAGAAATCAGGAATGGCTTTATACCGGCATTCCTGATTTTTCGTTATCACAAGAAAGCACTAGAAAACACTAACAAGTAAATACATTTTGCACAAATTTTGCACAGCTAGGAAATCTTTGACGCCTTATCTGATGCCTTTTTAACAGTTAATTTATTTAATTCTTTTTCTATTTTTTGATCAGATCGTGCTTTAAACTCATCAATCAGATATGCATATATTTTCGATGTAGTTGATAGATCAGAATGGCCTAACCGTTTAGAGATCACATACAGATCTATTCCAGAGGCTAATAAGAAGGCCACATGAGTATGTCTTAACGAATGAAAGTGAAAGCCCGTTTTAACTATTTTAAGGTCGCTAAGGGCTTTTTTGAGTGTTTTGTTGCACGCTGCCGAAGTGGGGCATAATTTACTATTTACTAGTTTTAATCTATTTTCAAAATTGCTACAAATTCTATAAAATCAGCTCTTTCCTTGGTAATGACAGGGACGGAGCTGTTTTTGCTTTGGAACAGATTAAGAATTTGTTTTTTGTAACGGGGAAAACAGTTTTATAAAAAGCAACTTGGAACAAAGGGTGCGTTCAAATTCATAAAAAATAGGGAAGTTTGAAATTAGGTCTAAATTTTGGCATCTGAATATGGTATGCTTATTGGTGCACTTTTTGATTTTGAAATTTTGAATAAATGCGGTTAATTAATAAAAGTTGAAATCAATATACTTTAATTTATTTGAGAAATAGCGTAAGGAAAACGTTTAAGCTTGTTTAAAGACGACAGCATAATTTAAAATGAAACGCAATATGTTGTAGACCAATTAATTATGATATACTAAATATTGATTATAGATAAAAGAGGGGCCTTGTATGGTGATAATTACAGCAGGAATGATTGGTGTTGGGAAAACAACGTTAACTGGAAAGATTGCAAAGCATTATGGTTCAAAAGCTTTTTACGAACCAGTTGGTGATAATCCAGTATTGCCATTATATTATTCTGATCAAAAAAGTTATGGATTTTTACTGCAAATTTATTTTTTAAATAAACGATTTGCAATGATAAAAAAAGCACTTTCTGATGATAATAATGTTTTGGATCGCTCAATTTATGAAGATGCATTGTTTACTCGTGAAAATAATAAAGAAGGTAACATTACAGATACCGAATTTGGTGTTTATTTGAATCTTCTGGATAATATGATGAATGAGTTGAATGACCTTCCTAAGAAAGCACCAGACTTGATGGTGTATGCGGAAACCGATTTTGATACGATTTTATATCGTATTAAAAAGCGGGGTCGTGACTATGAACAATTCGACAATAATCCTGAACTTGAGGACTATTATCTTAAGATGTGGGCAGCGTATAAAGAATGGTATCGTGATTACGATGCAAGTCCTAAGCTCAAAATTGATTTACAAAAGTACGATTTAGAGAATCCAAAAAATGTTGAAACTGTACTGGGTCAAATTGATACAGCTTTAGCGAAGATTCGCGAACCAAAAGATGTTGAAGAAGCAATGTAAAAAAACTATTCACGTGGAATGCAAAGGCACTTCACATGAATAGTTTTTTTGTGGAATTAATTATTCTTTTGTTGCGCAATTAATGCTTTTAGACTAGCGTTATCTCGATGGGCAAGTAAGGCCCAAAGAATCGTGACGGTATCGACAACTTCTTGAAATAGCGCGCCAAGCAAGGCAGGGATGATACCAGTGGCAGCGACGAGCATCAGACCAATACAGATAAAAATGCCAATTAAAACGGATTGTTTCGCGATTTTCATAGTATATTGAGAAATGCTCAAAGCACGCGCAACTCGACCTAAATCATCTTTTAGGATCACAATGTCGGCCGATTCACTGGCAGCGGTTGAACCACGCGCGCCCATTGCAATTCCAACATCAGCGACGGTTAATGATGGCGCATCATTGACGCCATCACCTACCATAACAACCGGACGGAGATGATTTTCTTGATCCTTCAAAACCGCAATTTTGTCTTTAGGTAAACACTCAGAATAAACTTTTGCGATTCCAATTTGGTTACCGACCATTTCAGCAGTAGCTTTTTGGTCGCCACTAATCATTAAGGTGTTTTTGATGCCCAATTCATTTAACTGCGAGATTGTAATTTGTGCTTCAGGGCGAATTTGATCAGAAAAAGTAATGTAACCTGCAAATTTATCGTTGATGGAAACAAAGATTGCAGTTTGTTTAGATAACGGCTTAATTTCTCGAGTTGCAAATTTTTGACGGCCAATTTTGATCTGTTGGTGATCAACTTGAGCCGTAATACCCATGCCGGTAACTTCTTGAATGTCTGAAACTGGCAAAAGTGTTTTAGAATCAACAGCATTTACAATGGAACGGGCCAAGATATGGCTTGATTGTTGTTCAGCACTAGCTGCAAGGCTTAATAATTGTTCATTTGTGTAAGGTGGCAAACTTTTAATTTGATCGATGGCTAAAATTCCCTTCGTCAGCGTTCCTGTTTTATCGAAGGCAATTGTTTTGGCAGTGGCAAATTTTTCAATTGTTGTACCATTTTTAATGATAATTCCATTTCGGTTCGCACTACTCATTCCAGATACAAGCGCAATTGGTGCCGCCAAAATCAGTGGACATGGGGAAGCCACAACGAGAACTTCTGCAAAGCGAACAGGATCTTTTGAAATATACCAAGCAATTCCGGCAATGAGATAAGAAACAATTGTAAATGGAATGGCGTATCGATCCGCTAAACGAACAAAGTGAGCAGGTTGTGCCTCGGAAGCTTTGACCAGTTTAACAATTGTTTGATACTGACTATCGGCGGCTATTTTTGTGACTTTCATCGTAATGGCGCCATCCCCATTGATGGATCCGGACATCAGGTCATCATTAAGCGATTTAGATACTGGATTAGATTCACCAGTTAATGAAGATTCATCAAAAATTGAAGAGCCGGATAGCACAATCCCATCAACAGGTACGACTTCGCCAGGTTTGACCACAACTTGGTCACCAATTTGAACAGCATCAACCGGTTTGGTGGTAATTTTGCCATCTAAGAGCACATGGGCATTTTGTGGAGAATTGTCGAGCAGATTTTGAAGTTCTTTGCCTGCCTTATGGGCGGCATAATCTTCTAAGGAATCCCCGCCAGTCAGCATAATGAGCACTACGATACTTGCCCAATATTCCCCAACAGCTAAGGTAGCAATGATAGCCGTGATCGCCAACAGATCTATTCCATATTTGCCAGCACGCAAGGTCTTAATCATTTCAATTAACATGGAGATCGAAATCAGGATTCCTACCACAGTGATAATAATTTGAGCAACTAAATTGAGATGGAAAACAAACTCTAGGAAAAGTGCTAAAACCCCAAGAAGGACAACTAAGGCAAATTTAGTAGTATGTTTCATACCCAGCAACTTCTTTCTTATTTAGAATGATTCTAAAACCATTATAAATGAAATCTAGTCAAATTACCAGTAGAATGAAGAATTATTTGGGCTTATTCATCCTTAGCATGAAGACCGGAATGATTAGCAATAGATGAATAATAAACATGCCCAAGAAGGTCCAGCTATAGTCAAAAGCCGTAATAAAATAGCCACCAAATAAAGGACCAAGTGCGCGACCCATGGATCCGGCAAAACTCCCTACAGATTGGATGGTGCCTCGATTACGATCATCAGCAAACCGGTTTAATAAAGCCGGGATTGCGATGAGGGCCAACATTTCACCAAAAGTGACTAAGGTAATGCCTAAAACATAACGCCAGTAGCTTCCAGTATTAATAATTGCCAAATAAGAAAGGGCAAACGAAATTAATCCTAAAATAATGCGCATTTTTTCGGCCTTAAAACTGGGTTTGAATAAACGAGTGGTAAATGGTTGAATTAAAATAATTTCTACAGTACTGATTGTAAAAAGGAGACTATACTTAGGAACAGAGATGTGTTTAGCAACCATCAGTACCGAAACATTACTATTCCACTGTTCATAGCAGATCCAAATTATGACCATGACCAAACAAATAATGAGAATACTTCCTAGAGCGTGTCGAGAACCGTTATCAGTTGTACCTTGATTAGTGGTTACTGGATGTTTTTTGATAGTTTTAAATGACAGTCTAATCAGCAATGTTGTTAACAAAAATAAGACAGTAGAACTAAAAAAGACCATGCGGATACTAATCCCAAATAAAATTCCTGACATAAAGGTAGCAAATCCCATGCCTAAGCTAGCGAACCAGTAACCGTTATTAAAAATGTTAGGATCTTGGACTTGAAGGAAGGCAATGTAACCATTAATGGCGGAATTTAGGCCACCTAAAAACAGGCCGTATAGCGTGATTAAGACCGGATAAATCGGCCATTGTGGGAAAAGCCCTAGTAGAAATAAAGCAGTCACAACGCCAATTCCGTTCACATACATGAGTGGTTTTTGCCGCCAACTATCAAAGAGCTTGCCGCCAATCAGGTTGCCAATCATCATAGCTCCTGAAAAACAAAAAAGCACGTAACCTGCAGTTACTAAGCTTTTGTTTAAAGTCCTATGAATGTAAAGGGTGGTGATCGGCATAATCAGACCAATACCCATATTGACCAACATGTTTGTAAATAAAACCGGTTTATTTTTCATAGGAAATAACGCCTTTCTGTGGAGCTCATAATTTTCTAATTAAATGTTAATCATACTATTACATAAGGATTAGCAAATTTCAACGATTTTCAAGAACTGCTGACAATAAAAATGGAAAATCAAGATAAGATTAAAGACGGATGGCAATTATTGAGTTTTCACTGCTGGTAGTATTCTAGTGCTAAATTTGGTAAAATATTTTTGTTACGGTAATTTATTAATTGAGGATCAAGTCGTTAAATTATCAATCAAATAACTAATATAACTAAGAAAAAAAAGGGAGTCTATAAAATGTGTGGATTTGTGGGGTATCTCAACCAAACTGATGTCAATTCTGATGTCATTAAATCAATGGCGGACCGGATTAAACATCGTGGTCCAGATGATGAGGCTTATTTTCAAGACGAAGATGCTTCTTTAGGTTTTAGACGTCTCTCAATTATTGATTTGGCACATGGTAAACAACCAATGCTGAACTCAACGAAAACCAAAGTTTTAACTTTTAATGGTGAAATTTACAATTATAAAGAGATTCGTGAAGAATTAAAAAAATTAGGATATAATTTTCAAACTGATGTAGATTCCGAAGTGTTGATCCATGGCTATGATGCATGGGGGGCAGACCTTTTACAAAAGCTTCGCGGAATGTACGCTTTTGTGATTTATGATACGCAGAAAAAAGAAGTGTTTGGTGCGCGGGATCATTTTGGAATTAAACCGCTTTACTATTATGATGATGGTGAATCCTTCCTTTGGGGATCAGAAATCAAAGCCTTTTTGGAGCATCCAAAGTTCCACAAAGAATTCAATGAAAAATTGCTACCAATTCATTTAAGTTTTGAATTCATTCCTTCAAAAGAAACAATGTTCAAGAATGTGTACAAACTTTTACCTGGAACATATTTCTTGCACAAAGACGGCAAAACTGAAACCCATACGTACTTTAAATTTAATTATGATCATATTGACGAATCACAAACCATTGAAGGTGATGCCAAGAAGATCCGCGGAATTGTCAAGGATTCTGTGAAGGTTCATATGATTGCGGATGTGGAAGTTGGTAGTTTCTTATCAAGTGGGATCGATTCAAGCTATGTCTTGGCTGAAGCAGCTAAATTAAAGCCAATTCAGTCATTTTCACTTGGGTTTAATAATTCAAAGTACAGTGAATTAAGTTATTCGACTGAATTTGCAAAAGAAATTCATCAACAAAACACACCTTTAACGATGGATGGTGACGACTATTTTGATATTTTGCCAACCATTATGTATTACATGGATGAACCATTGTCCAATCCTTCAGCAATGCAGCTTTATTACTTGTCTAAAGGGACAAGGGAACATGTGAAGGTTGCCTTGTCAGGTGAGGGTGCCGACGAATTCTTTGGTGGGTATAACACTTATTTAGAAGCATTTCCATTTGAACGTTATCAAAAATGGGTACCTCAGTTTGTGCGTACAGGTCTTGCTAAACTGGTTCAAAATCTGCCAAGATTCCATGGCAAACGTTTCTTAGTTCGAGGTGCAGAGCCATTAAGTGAACGTTATTACCGAGTTAATTATGTTTTTGACAAACATGAACGGGATGAAATCTTACGTGATCCTAGTATAAATGTGGATTCTGGTGCTTACACCAAACATATTTTTGATGAGGTCAAGGGCAAAGATGAAATGACTCAAATGCAATATTTTGATATCAATACTTGGCTACCATTTGATATCTTGCATAAGGCAGATCGGATGAGTATGTGTAATTCCTTGGAAGTTCGCACACCATTAGTTGATAAAGAAGTGGCTAAGTTTGCGGCAACGATGCCAATTAAAACTCGAATTCATAAAGAAGAGACAAAGATTTCTTTGCGAACGGCTGCTGAAAGTGAACTTCCAGAACGAGTAGCGAAGAAAGAGAAGATGGGTTTCCCATCCCCAATTGCGAGTTGGATTAAAGAAGACAAGTATCGTAAACGGATTGAAACAGCCTTTAACTCTGATGTTGCCAAACGTTTTTTCAAACCAGAGGCTTTAATGCATATTCTGCATGAACATATTAATGGCAAATCAAGTATGCAAAAGATTTTTACAATTTACACCTTTATTTTGTGGTATGAAGTTTATTTCCCAGAAAATACTACAGCCACAACAAGTAAGTTAGTTCGTCGCACACAAGTTTAATATTTGGAGATGGAAAATATGGCACTCGAGATTGCCGAAATTACCATGATTTTAAAAGAACATCATTTACTGAAACAAATAGTAAATAATGTTAAAGGCGATCATCAAAAAATAACGGGGGTTAAATATGACTCTCGTCATGCAGTTGCCAATGACCTTTTCTTTTGTAAGGGTAATTTTAAACCAGATTATCTAAAAGTCGCACAGGATAAAGGCGCGACGGTTTACATTGCAGAACAGCAATTTGAAGAAGTTCCAATGATGTGTGGCATTATTGTAACCGACGTGACCAAAGCGATGGCGTTAATAGGGGCAGCTTTTTATGATTATCCGCAAAATGATTTGTTTATCATTGCTTTCACAGGCACAAAAGGTAAAACAACTTCGGCTTATTTTACGCACCATATTTTAAAAACCATTTCGGAAAATAAAGCTGCCTTATTTTCAACCATTGATCGTATAACGGGACCTAAACCAGAACAAGAATTTAAATCTGATTTAACAACGCCTGAATCGTTAAATTTATTTCACGATATGCGAGAAGCTGTCAATAATGGCATGCATTCGCTTGTTATGGAAGTTTCCTCACAGGCTTATTTACGAAATCGGGTATATGGTCTACATTATGACGTAGGAGTATTCCTGAATATTACGCCTGACCATATTGGCCGTAATGAACATCCGACATTTGAAAATTATTTGCATTGTAAAATGCAATTGATGGTTAATTCGGATGTTTGTGTGATTAATGCACAAACTGCTCATCTTGAAGAAATTTATCAGGCTGCTCGTGCAACGACAGATCCAGAAAAAATTTATTTATTTAAGCAGGCAAATGCTAAAATTAATCGCGCAGTTCCTATTGATGTTGTTTTTTATAATGATCGTGATGATTTGCGATTGACCGAGATTGAAGTCAAAGCAGTAAGTCCAAGAGCAAAAGCTTTAAAGATTGATGGTCGTTATGATTTGAGTATGCCTGGTGACTATAATCAAAGCAACGCCACAAGTGCCTTGATTGCTGCCGGATTAGCTGGTGCGACTTATGATCAAACGCACAACTTGTTAACAAAGATGAAAGTCCCGGGCCGAATGGAATCCGTGGTTTCGAAAAATCATGGGGTCATCTATGTTGATTATGCCCATAATTATGCCAGCATGAATGCCCTTTTGAGCTTTTTAAAAAGTCAGTATCCAAAAGGACGTATGATTGTGGTTGTGGGTAGTCCAGGAGACAAGGGAATTTCTCGGCGAAAGGGCTTTGGCGAGGCGCTCACTGCTCATGCAGATGTTGCAATTTTAACGACGGACGATCCAGGGTTTGAAGAGCCAAGTGCAATCATTGATGTGATTGACAGCTACATTGATCATACAAAAGTGCAGGTTGAAAAAGTTATTGATCGTTATTCTGCAATTAAACGGGCAATTTCAATTAGTCGTCCAGAGGATGTTGTTGTCTTAGCAGCTAAAGGAGAGGACCCATATCAAAAAGTCAGAGGAGTTGATACTCCTTGGCCAACAGATATGAAAGTTGCAAAAGAAGTTTTGAAAGGATTGGCGTAATGGAAAACTCAAAAAATGATTATATACCAGTGCTATTAGGTAGTGATTTTAATGCATATGGAATGGCGCGTTCATTTTATAAAATGACTGGCAAAAAGGTCAAAGCATTTGCAGAAAAAGAATTAGCCCCAACCCGATTCACAAAAATCGTGGATTTGGAGTTGATTCCTGGTTTTTCAGAGGATCCCGTTTTCTTTGAAACGATGAAGAAGATTGCCAAGCGTTATGAAAATCGTTCTGAAAAGGTGATTTTGCTTGGAATGGGTGATGGATATGCCGAATTAATTTCAAAACACAAAGAAGAACTTTCTAAAACCTTCATTTGCCCATATGTTGATTATGATTTGCTACGTCAATTAAACAACAAAGAACGTTTTTATAAAATTTGTGATGAGTTTGATTTACCATATCCTAAGACTAGAATCATTACTAAAGATGAATATGAAAGTTCTGAAGAAATTGAAGAACCATTTGGTTATCCAGTCGCTTTAAAACCTGCCAACAGTGTGGAATGGCTTGATATTCATTTTGAGGGTCGAAAAAAGGCCTTTCGTATTCAATCACGTGCGGAGTTTGATGAAATTGTTGGGAAGATTTACGACAATGGCTATACTTCCGATTTGATTTTACAGGATTTTGTCCCTGGTGATGACAGTAACATGCGTGTCTTGAATGCCTATGTGGATCAGTATCATCACGTTAAAATGATGTGTTTGGGTCATCCTCTATTAGAAGATGTTGCACCATCTGCTATCGGCAATTATGTGGCAATTTTACCTGAATACAATTCGACGATTTATAAGACGATCCAAGATTTCTTAGAAAAGATCAATTTTACCGGTTATGCTAATTTTGATTTGAAGTATGATTCTCGTGATAAGACCTATAAACTATTTGAAATTAACTTACGCCAAGGACGAAGCAGTTTCTTTGTGACGTTGAATGGTTATAATCTTGCTCAGTGGGTTGTGCAAGATTATGTGAGCGAAGATTTGAAGAATAAGCCGACTGTCTATGCTAACCGATCTGAGGATACCCATCAGTTATGGTTAGGCGTGCCAATTCGGGTGTTCAAAAAATATGCCCGTGATAACCGAGATAAATTAACCGCCTTACAACTTATCAAGCAAAAACGATATGGGATGACAGCTTTTGATAAAAAAGATATGAATCCTAAGCGATTTGCGTTATTGACTTGGATGAATCACAACTATGCTAAAAATTTTGATCGTTATTTTGAAGAAAACAAGGGATGAGTTAAATGAAAGATTTCTTTACAATTATTGGTGGTATGGGGACACCGGCAACGGAAAGTTATTTGCGGTTGTTAAACAAACGAACACCCGCTCATCAAGACCAAGATTACTTTAATTATATTTTAGTAAACCATGCCACAGTTCCAGATCGTTCCACATATCTGATGGACCATTCTCAACCAAGTCCATTACCTGATCTGTTGGCGGATATTAAGGAACAAAGTCAATTAAAACCTAGTTTTTTTGTGATTGCCTGCAATACTGCTCATTACTTTTATGATGATTTACAAGCGGCAACACCTGTACCAATTGTGCATATGCCACGAGAAACTGTAAGTTACATCAAAAAGAATTATCCAGATGCTAAGCGAATTGGGGTTATTGGAACAAAAGGAACCACGACTGATGGCATTTATGATCGGGAACTAATTCAACAGAATTTAGAAGTTGTGAAACCAACTGATCAAATTCAAAAGCTAACGACTGAATTAATTTTTGATGATATTAAAAACCAAAATCAGGTTGATGGTGAGCTTTTCCATGAAATTGTGAAACGAATGGTTCAAGAGCAAGGTGCTGAGGTTGTTATTCTAGGTTGTACGGAATTATCTTACGCGCAAGAACTGGCTCCTGAACTGAAATTTCCAGTTGCTGATTCTCAATCAATCTTGGTTGATAAGTCAATTGAATTAGCAACAAAGTTAAGAGCAAAATAATTATGATAGAGTAGGTTAGTAAGTGACTAGTTAGATGAAAACATTCATGACAAAAATTGGTCAATATGCTATACTTACTTTTGTGTTTGCGGGCATAGTTTAGTGGTAAAATTCAAGCTTCCCAAGCTTGCGTCGCGGGTCCGATTCCCGTTGCCCGCTTTTCCGTAAGAGAGTAGTACCTAATTCATTTTCTTTTAGCGAGTTCGGAATGGTGGAAGCCGAATAGAAAAAGTTAGTGAACGTGCTTTTATGTTTATAATTTAAGAAATTGAGTGGATTTTAAAATCAATTAGAGTGGTACCGCGGGTTTTCTCGTCTCTTACAAAGTTTATTTGTAAGAGACTTTTTTAATTTGAATTTATAAATGGAGGAACTAAAGATGAATTACAAGAAACAAGTGGCACAAAGTATTGTAGATGCCTTAGATAATCAGTTAGATGAGCAGGTAGTTTACGAAAAGATTGAAGTACCAAAGGCGACAAATCTTGGAGATTATGCTTTTCCAACGTTTGTGTTGGCTAAGACTTTGCACAAGGCCCCACAAATGATCGCAAAGGATTTAGTGGAACAAATCAATAAATCTGGTTATGAAAAAGTTGAAGCACAAGGACCTTATGTGAACTTCTTCTTAGATAAAGGTACGTTCAGTAATGAAGTTTTACAAACCGTTTTAACGCAAAATAGCCACTATGGGGATGCCACAATCGGTAATAACGGTAAAGTGCCAATCGATATGTCTTCGCCTAACATTGCTAAACCAATTTCAATGGGTCATTTGCGATCAACTGTAATTGGTAATTCTTTGGCCAATTTGCTATCCAAAACGGGTTACCAACCCGTTAAAATTAATCATTTAGGCGATTGGGGGACCCAATTTGGTAAGCTTATTGAAGCCTACAAACTCTGGGGAAGTGAAGAAGAAGTTAAAGCTGATCCAATCAATAAATTACTTGAATATTACGTGCGTTTTCATAAAGAAGACCAGGAACACCCTGAACTAGATGATGAAGCGCGCAAATGGTTTAAAAAGCTTGAGGATGGCGACAAAGAAGCCACTGAACTTTGGCAATGGTTCCGTTCTGTTTCATTGAAATCATTTAAACGGATCTACGATAAGTTAGGAATTACGTTTGATTCCTATAAGGGTGAAGCTTTTTATAATGATAAAATGGATGAAGTTGTTCAACTCTTAGAGGATAAGAACCTCTTAAAAGAAAGTCAAGGAGCAGAAATTGTTGACCTTGATAAATATAATTTGAATCCGGCGCTAATTAAGAAGACAGATGGCGCAACTCTGTATATTACCCGTGATTTGGCAGCTGCTATTTATCGAAAACGGACTTATGACTTTGTACAATCTTTATATGTCGTTGGTGCAGAGCAGATTAATCACTTTAAACAGTTGAAAGCTGTTTTAAAAGAAATGGGCTTTGATTGGTCAGATAATATCCACCACATTCCGTTTGGTTTAATCACGTTGAATGGTAAGAAGCTGTCAACTCGTTCTGGTCGAGTTGTCTTACTAGATAAAGTTTTAGATGATGCCATCGATTTAGCTAAACAACAAATTCAATCTAAGAACCCTGATTTGAAGGATGCTGATAAGGTCGCGCATGAAGTTGGGGTAGGAGCTGTCATCTTCCATGATTTGAAAAATGAGCGTATGAACTCGTTTGATTTTGATTTGAGCGAAGTTGTTCGTTTTGAAGGCGAAACTGGTCCTTATGTGCAATACACAAGAGCACGTGCGGAAAGTATTTTAAGAAAGTCGGATCATAAAGTGAAAATTACCGACTTGAACTTAGCAGATCCTAATGCTTGGGAAACATTGAAGTTCTTGCAAGCATTTCCAGAGACTATTTTACGGGCAGTAAAGGAATATGAACCTTCAGTTATTGCTAAATATGCGCTACATTTAGCTAAATCTTTCAACCAATACTATGCCAATTCAAAAGTGTTAGTTGAAGACGACGATTTAAATGCGCGCCTTGCACTTGTTCAAAGTGTCAGTGTTGTGCTAGAAATTGCTTTGAGCCTTTTGGGTGTCCAAGCACCATCAGAAATGTAATTTACAAAAAATCGTAAGTTAGGTAAAAGTGAGGATATTGATCATGTTTTACCTAATGAAATTCATAAAAAAGAAGAGGTTGGGGAAAAAGTTTCCTCAACCTCTTAAATATAGGCCAAAATAGCCGAAAATGAGAAGAATTTCTCATTTCAAAAGTAGGGAATCTCGAAGCATGCAAAATTAAGACCTGATACAATAGATATGTTGAGGTATTAATTGAGTCGAATTATATTTGAGGAGGAAACAAAGATGGAAATCAAAGGCTTTGGTGTCGAAGAATGGCTAAACAAAAATGAAAAAGCGGCTCAATTTGATATCTCGCAGAGCACAATTAGTTCACTAACTTTGGGGGAATTACTTAGTTTTGATAGCCAGGATCCGACAGCGACATTTACTAAATATTTAAACACTAAATTAAATTATGGTTGGATCGAAGGATCACCAGAATTTAAAAAATTAGTTGCGCAACTATACGACCAGGTTGATAGTCAAAATATTTTACAGACAAATGGTGCTACCGGTGGAAACTTTTTGGCACTCTTCAGTTTATTGAATCCCGGAGATCACATCATTTCCTTATATCCCAGTTACCAGCAACTGTATGACTTGCCCAAGTCTTTGGGCGTGAAAGTTGATGAGTGGGATTTAAAAGAGAGTTTAAATTGGCAACCTGATTTGGCTCAATTACGACAGCTTATTTCGCCAAAAACCAAGATGATTTGTTTAAATAATGCTCAAAATCCAACTGGCAGCCTCCTCAATAAGGCGTTGTTGGAGCAGGTCGTTTTGTTGGCTAGAAAAGTTGGCGCTTATGTCTTAGCTGATGAAGTCTATCAGCCGGTGGATAAAATTGATGAATTTCCAGATATCGCTGATTTATATGAAAAGGGAATTTCTGTAAATAGCCTTTCAAAAACGTATTCTGTTCCTGGATTACGAATTGGTTGGATTGCAACTCAGTCTAAAGAACTTGCCGACATATTTAGAAAATATCGGGATTATACAATGATTTCAGGCGGTGTGGTTAATGATACATTGGCTTGTATGACATTGCGAAACCGAAAGGCCATTTTACAGCGTAACGGAAAATTAGTACAAAGAAATCATAAAATTTTAGAGCAGTGGGTCAAGAATCAACCCAAAGTAGAAATAATTATGCCAGAACAAGTTTCAACAGCCTGTGTCAAACTAAATATTCAAATGCATGATGAAGAATTCTGCGAAGAGTTGTTGCAAAAGACTGGCGTATTAATTGTTCCTGGATCTAGATTCGATATGCCAGGGCATGCTCGTATTGGCTACTGTACAGATACAGAAACGTTAAAGATTGGATTGAAAAAATTAGGTGATTTCTTAAATCAGTGTGAGTAAAAATCACGTCAAACTATTTTAAGAATAATTCTTGGCTTTTATATCTGTTTCTGGGATAATAGATACATTATATTTTTTTGAAAAGAGGCTAACTATATGATTAACCCCAAGCAACAAAGAATTTTTGAGCGTCATCTAGCACATGTCCCAGGAAGTCATATTCTTAAAGCTTCCGAATATAAAAAGGTGGTAAGTTGTCTGCATTATAAGAAGATTGCCAAGGGTCAGAATTTGGTTGATCAGCACGATGATCGAAATTACACGTTTATATTAAAAAAGGGTTTTTTAAAAATCAGATCATTCGATGCCAAAGAGGACGCGTCCTACGTGAGCTTTCTCAGTCCCAATATGCTGTTTCCGTTACGGGGGATGTTTGTTGACAGTCGTTATTGTTATACAGTTACAGCGTTGACTAACGCAGAAGTCATTTTTATCCCAACAAAAACGTTTGAGGGCTTGCTGAAAAGTAATCACAAATTTTCATTAATGATTATTAAAAAGATGCAAGAGGTCGTTTCAGAAGAGGAGATTTTTATTCAGAGGGCGTTGACTCCATCTGCAACAAAAAGAGTGGAGCAGGTATTAAAGTACTTGAATAATCATCATGGTATAGAATTGGAAGGCGGCAGACAAATCCCGTTTCCGTTAACAATTAAAGAAATTGCCACAATTGCGGGCACTACCCGGGAAACAGCTGGCCAAGTTATTCACGAATTAGTTGATGAAACTGAGCTGGAGTATTCACGTAAATATCTTTTCTTTCCAGAAATCTATACCGAAGAAGCCTAGACTGTTATGTGTTTTTGAATTTTGGTATACTTGAGAAAGTTAATACGGAAGTGAAGTGCAGTTATGAAAAAAAGTGAACGTCAAAAGATCATTAAAGACCTTATTGCAAATCAACTAGTTGCGAAGCAAGATGATTTGATGACCTTGTTGAAAACTCATCAAGTTGTGGCAACGCAGGCTACTATTTCTCGTGATATGCGCGAAATGCATATTGTAAAGGGAACCGATCATGAAGGTCATCAAAGGTATATGATTTTTGAAACCAATGATGAAGATCCAGCAGAAGCTCTTTTTAAAACCTTTAAGCAAACGGCACAACAAATTGATCAAATTCAGTTTGTTAATATTATTAAAACAACACCAAATGATGGTAATCGATTGGCAGCTGTTTTTGATGATACACAGATGCCAGAAATCGTTGGAACTTTAGCGGGATTTGATACGATTGTGGTTTTTAGTCCCGATGAAGCATTAGCAACTCAATTACATCAAAAGTTAGCTCATTATTTATCTGCTGAAGGCTAATAAGAATACAGAGTAAAACCAGAAGCTTTGACGACGGCTCAATTATCGTTAAAATCTAGTTTTGCTCTGTTTTTGTGGTTTCAAAAAGAAAAATTTTTCGGCCGCTTTTTAAGGGTCTTTTAAAATTCGATGAGGATTTAAAAGGGGTTCTTAAACTGTGATACAATACAGCTAACATTCTATTTAAACGGAGACTTTTATGAAAACTAATAATTTCCTTTCTTCGGTTTTAACGGTAATTAAACGAATTGGTCATTTTTTAGCGCCATATTGGCGTCAATTTAGAGTCCTTTTTGGTCGTTACTGGCGAAGATTTCAATTAACGCGATGGTTGATTATTTTGTTCTTAAGCTTTTTTTTGGTGATGAGTGGTTATCTGACTTACCGGGCCAAAACGGCTAATGTTGCTGACCTAAAGACAGAATTAGAAAAACCAACGGTCGTATATGATGCAAAAAATAAAAAAGCCGGCTCCTTGTATTCTCAAAAGGGAACTTGGGTCAGCTTAAGCAAGATGTCAATCAATGTGCAAAATGCAGTAATATCAACTGAAGATAGAGGCTTTTATAAAGAGTATGGTTTCTCTGTTAAAGGAATTGGTAGGGCGGCATTGTTGTATGCAGTGAATAAAGTATTAAGGCGGAATTATATAAGTGGTGGTGGTAGTACGTTAACTCAACAGCTGGTTAAAAACGCTCTATTATCACAACAACAGACCTTTACGCGCAAGGCAAAAGAACTGTTTTTGTCGATTGAAGTCGAAAATGTATACACTAAATCAGAAATTTTAGAAATGTACTTGAATAATGCTTACTTTGGGAACGGTGTCTGGGGTGTTCAAGATGCTTCTAAACGCTATTTTGGGGTTTCTGCAAGTCAATTAACAGTCCCCCAAGCAGCTGTTTTAGCGGGGATATTGAAGTCACCTAGTGCATATAATCCGGCCGATCACCCCGCGGCTTCAAAACAACGACGGAATGTCGTTTTTAGCTTGATGGCCGAAAATAAAAAAATAACGACTTCTCAAGCAAAAACGTATGAAAGAACGGCTTTAACAACCGCTAATACTTTTTCAGATACCAGTGGCTATAAGTATCCGTATTACTTTGATGCCGTAATCAACGAGGCAATTAGTCGCTATGGTTTGACTGAATCTGATATCATGAATCGTGGCTACAAAATTTACACGTACTTGAATCAGAGCGATCAAACAAGTATGCAGGAAAAATTCAAGAATTCTAGTTATTTTCCTGCGAATGCATCAGATGGGACAAAAGTACAAGCGGCTTCAATTGCGATCAACCCTAAAACGGGGGGAGTGGCCGCTGTAGTCGGCGGACGTGGCAAGCACGTTTTCAGGGGCTTTAATCGTGCAACCCAGATGAAACGTCAACCTGGATCAACATTGAAGCCGATTGCCATTTATGCACCAGCATTGTCTAGCGGATATTCCTACGATTCTACTTTGACGGACAAGTTACAATCCTACGGGACAAACAAGTATCGCCCAGAAAATTATAACAATGAGTATGTGGGTTCGTTGCCAATGTATAAGGCGTTGGCGGAGAGTCGTAATGCCCCAGCAGTCTGGTTACTTAATAAGATTGGTGTGGCTAAAGGGTATGCGTCTGTTCAAAAATTTGGTTTGAATATTGATAAAAGTGATAAGAACTTGGCATTAGCTCTGGGTGGATTAACGACAGGTATTTCGCCTTACCAGTTGGCAAGTGCTTACACGGCTTTTGCGAATAATGGTGAACTGGCGCAAACCGGTTTTATTCGAAAGATTGTGGATTCTTCTGGAAAGACTATTGTGAATAATACGACACAAACCAAACGTGTGATTTCCAAAAAAGTGGCTAAAGAAATGACAAGTATGATGATAGGTGTTTATAGTGATTCATATGGGACTGGCGTGAATGCGAAACCTGCTGGGTACACAATTGCCGGTAAGACCGGTAGTACTGAGGTAGATGGTGCCTCAACTAGCGACGCAACCACTGATGAATGGATGATTGGCTATACGCCAGATATGGTGGTAGCCACATGGGAAGGCTTTGACGATACCACCAAAACGAACCATTTGGAAAACCTAAGTGGAGTTGGTTTAAGCTCCTTGTTTAAGGCGGAGATGGAAGGCATTTTACCAAATACTGCTGGCACGAGTTTCAATACCACCAATGCGTCTACTTTAGCTACCGCGGAAAGTTCCAGTTCAGGTTCTAGTATTTGGGACAGTATTCAAAATGGTACTTCTAGCGCAGAAAAAAGCTTTTCAAAAGGAACAGAATCCTTTAAGCAAAAGGCAAGTGAATGGGTTGATAAAGCCAAGAATTTTCTTGGTGGTAATTAAACTTTATTGAATGCGCGTATCAAACCGGCTTTGGTATGATACAATATCAGTATAAAAGCGTAAACATCTAGGAGGAAGACAATGGCTGTTAATATTTACGATACTGCAAACAAAATGGAAGAAGAAATTCGCCAAACAACTGAGTATACGAGTTTGAGTGCAGCATATGCAGAAATGAAGAAAGATCCTAAGGCATATGAACTTTTTAAAGATTTTCAAGAAGTTCAAGTTAATTTGCAGCAAAAACAGATGAATGGTGAAGATCTAACTGACGATGAGATGAAGCATGCACGCGAAGTTGCGAGTCAAGTTGGCAACGTGGATGTCATTAAGGCGTTGATGGACAAAGAACGCAATTTGAACCAACTTTTAAATGATATCAATCAAATTATTACTAAACCGATACAAGAATTGTATCAAAATTAAGATGAATAACGCTTCAAAAAGCGTATTTTAAATACAAACAGGGTTAGTGCAAATGATGATTTGTTCTGGCCCTTTTTTATGAATCAAGGAGTTAAACTATGAAATTTATTCATTCAGCAGATATTCATTTGGATAGTCCGTTTAAAGGATTACGAAAAGCACCAGATCAAGTGTGGCAGCTTATTCATGATTCTACGTATCGGGCGTTTTCTAATTTAGTCACGACGGCCATTAAGGAAAATGTGGATTTTGTCTTAATTGTAGGAGACTTATTTGACCAAGTTCAACACAGCATTAGGGCGGATTTGTTTGTTAACGAACAATTCGAACGCTTAAATCAAAAACAAATTCCGGTCTATTTGAGTTATGGTAATCATGATTATTTAAATGACAATACGGAAATTATTAATTATCCGAAAAATGTGCATGTCTTTTCAAGTAATCCTCAAAAAGAGCAGTTGACGCTAAAGGATGGGACGACCGTTTCTATCATTGGCTTTAGCTATGATAAACAGGCTGTGAAAGAAGATATTGTGGCCGAATTTCCAGCACGTGATCAAGCTGATTTCGAAATTGGTACGGTTCACGGTAGTTTGGATTCTTTAAATGCACCAGAAGCGAACTACGCTCCCTTTTCCAAAACCGAATTATTAAACTTACACTATGATTATTGGGCGCTTGGCCATATTCACAAACGTCAGGTTCTAAATGAAGATCCGGCCATTATTTATTCTGGTAATTTACAAGGACGGCATAAAAATGAACCAGGAACGAAGGGCTTTTATTTGGTTTCAAGTGAGGGGGAAAAACTCATTCCGAAATTTAAGGAAGCCTCAGTGATTAATTGGCAAAAACTCACGATTGAGGTGACGGCGGCCGACACGTTTGATGAGATTGTGAAAACAATTTTACATCACATCGAAATTCTGCTTGATAAGCAACCTAACTTTATTGATGTCAAAATAAAAAATGTCCAGACCTTATCTGGAGCGGTTTTAACAAGAATTAAAGATGGTAGTTTATTAGAAGTTGTTCAGCAAAAGCTTCTTAAAAATAGCCAATCTTGGGTTTATGAAATTACACCAGTACCAGCTCAAGAACTATCCAATTTGAGTGCTTTGGATAGTGGGTTTTGGGAGCAAAGTCGCAAAAAGATTTTTACTGAAGAAAACGTGACTCAAATTGCGGGGAAATTACTGAATTATTCATTTATTACTGAAGCCCTAAATGAAAAGTCTCAAGATACACAACTCCAGGATTTAGCGGAAACTTTACTACTTGAAAATGGTGGTCGTGAGGAGCAAAACGATGAAGATACTAAAGATTAATGTTTATGGGTTTGGCAAATGGCAAGACCAACAGTTTGATTTAACGAATGGCTTAACTGTGTTTTCAGGTCCCAACGAGGCCGGAAAATCTACCTTACGCCAGTTTATTTTAAGTGTTTTGTTTGGCTTTCGCACCAAAAGAGGAGCTGACCGTTATTTGAGGTATGAACCCAAAAATGGGTCCAAATACGGCGGTGAGCTATTAATTGAGAACCATGATGAGCAGTACTTGTTGACCCGTGTAAAGGGAAAAAGTGGCGGCAAGCTAACCATAACAAATGTGGCAACACAAGAAGTTTTGGCAAATGATGAGTTGAGCAATTTGTTGGGTTCGGTTGATGAAACACTTTTCAATGAGATGTTTAGTTTTAGTCAAAGCGAATTAGCCGAGGTGCGCCAATTAGATCGGGATGAATTTCGTAAACGAGTTTTAAAAATTGGGGCAGTTGGCAGCGATGAATGGATTGGCCTCCAGAGTTCCTTTGAAAAGAGTGCCGATAAAATTTATGCTCCTAAAGGACGAGTGCGGCCATTAAATAAGTTACTCAAAGAATATGATTCACTTAGTCAGTCGGTTCAAAAAGCGGCAAATGAAACTGAATTGTATAAACAATACGCGACTGATATGAATTTGAACCAAACTAAGTTGTCGCAATTGCAGGTAAAAATTGAAACTAGCAAAGCCCAACTAGATAAGCTAAAACATGATTTGTCTGGCTGGGATGCTTATCAAAAATATCTTGAGCTTGCGCCTAAACTAAACAGCCATTTTGTGGAAATATCTTCCGATTTAATGCAGGCTGTTGAACATAATCACCAGCAGATTAGTGAAGCAGCACAAACACTTCAAACTCTGCAAGAAAAAATTTCCGACCTAAAACAAAAGGAACAACAAAATCCGCGAATCTTATTTTATAGTAGCCATGAACAAGAATTTGAGAACATTCGTCAGGATTTAAATAAGATTGAAAATGTTGTGATTCAAGATGAGCAGTTGGGAAAAAAGCAGGTTGAAATTGATGCGGAACAAAATCAAATTCGGCGTCAACTGGGGATTCAAGAAACAGTTCCGGAGCCTTTTAGTGAAGAGGAGTTTGATCAGCTTCAACGTGATTTAAAGCAAAAAAGTGAGCGAACTCGCGAAAAGCAAAATCTGCAAAACCAAGTTGTTGAATTACAAGACAAGCTGCTTAAAACGTCCAATCCTAACTCAAATAACTCAAAAGACAAGCTAAAAATGAGCTTTTCAGTAATTGGTTTTATAATTATCATTTTGCCTTGGGCGCTTAGTTTGTCAATGGGTGTCAAAATAGGTTTATTAGTGTTAGGATTACTCATCATTCTAGGTGGATGGTTGATCAATCCAAATGAGAACAAGACAGATCATGCTGAAGACGATTTACAAACTCAAGTGACAAGTTTGCAAAAACAGCTACAAGAAATCACAGAGCAAAGCAAGGACGTGAACGAGCGGATTCAAAAATTTGGTGTGGCTAAAGGGATCTCGCAGACTGATCCACAAACCTGGTTGGCAATGCAAAATGATTTAAAACGATTTGAGAGATTATCTGAAGATCAGCGAGCTAATCAAAGTCAGCAACATAACAATCAAGAAATCATTGCGGTGTTTAATGAAAGAACGAAAATATTGGCCGATTGGGTAGTTTTAACAGGATCAATTAATCAGCAATTAAAGAACCTAGCAGACTATTTCAAAAAAATTGAACAAGAACAAAAGATTACTCACCAAAATAAACAAGATCTAAAATATTATCAGGATCGTTTTAATCAAGTTGAACTGGAAAGTAAAAAAGCTAAGCAAGCTGAATCAGAATATCTCCAGAAACTTTCTTTGAAAAATTGGGAAAGTTTTGAGACTGCTAAGAAAGCCCAGTTTGATCAAGAGGCTATGATAGGACAAGTTGCCCAGCTTAAACAGCAATTAGGGGAAAGTACTTTAACAGACTTGCAACACTTTTCTGATCAGGAAGAAATTCAATCCCAATTGCACAGGCAAGAAAATAATTTGACCCAGTTGCGTGATGAACAGGAAAAATTAGTTGAACAAAAGACAGTTTTGAACACACAAATGCAACAATTAGCAAATGATGAAACCTACGCTAATTTGCAACAACAACAGGCTAACTTAGAGGCTGAGATCTTGGCCCAAACACGTGATTGGTTGACCGAAAAATTAGCAGCTCAATGGATTGATGAAACTTTATCAGTAGCTAGTCAAGGCCGATTACCAAAGATTATGAACTATGCTGAACAATATTTTTCTTTGTTAACCAATAAACGGTACAATAAGATTAGTTTCGATGACGAGACAATTGTTGTATTTGATTCCGATCACCAAAGCTCCGAAGTGGGGGAACTTTCTCAAGGAACCGCCGAACAGTTGTATGTTTCAATTCGGTTGGCGTTTGTAAAAGTGATGGCTGATTTAGTCAGTTTGCCAATTATTATCGATGATGGTTTTGTCAACTTTGACTCAAACCGGAAGCAAAATGTGATGGCGCTACTTAATCAGATTAGTGAAGAACATCAAGTTATTTATTTTACAGCTGATGATCAAATTGATGATTTAGATACAAAGGCTCAAGTAATTCGGCTTAAATAAGCATAAGGAGCGGTTAATAATGGATAGTAAAAAACTTTTTGACTTTGCAGTTGATGATACCTTAAACATTTTTGTTTTGATTAAGAGTGCTGAGGTACGTGTGGCCAAAAATGGTAAAGATTTTCTCGCAATGGTTTTTGAAGACCGATCCGGCGATATTGGTGGTAAATTTTGGGATGCTAGTTCCCAAGATATTAAGAACTTTGAAGCTGGAAAAGTTATTTTTTTAAATGGTAAACGAGAAAACTACAAGGGAACACCGCAAATTAAGATTTTGGGTATGAGACTGGCAACAGAAACAGAACCTAGTAACCCCAGTTTGTATACAAAAAAAGCACCAATGACGGTTGCTGATATGAAAGAAGAGGTCAGCAAACTTCTCTTTGACATCACTAACCCAAATTGGAATAGAGTCGTCCGCTTTTTACTCCAGAAGTATGATGAACAATTTTATACGTATCCGGCCGCAAAAACAAATCACCATGCCTTTCAGGGTGGACTAGCATTTCATACAATATCTATTTTGCGACTTGCCAAAAGTGTCAGTGATCAATATCCTCAAGTGGATCGGTCGTTATTATACGCCGGAGCCATTTTACATGATTTAGGTAAAACAATTGAATTATCAGGGCCAGTTTCCACAACCTATACCGTTGAGGGAAATCTGTTAGGTCATATTGTTATCATGGACGGCGAAATTGTCAAAGCCTGCCAAGAACTGAAAATTAGTGATAGTAGTGAGGACATCTTACTGTTACGGCACATGATCGTTTCGCATCATGGGTTGAAAGAATATGGCTCACCAATTGAACCCTTATTATTAGAAGCGGTTGTCTTACATGCGTTAGATGATTTGGATGCGTCCATTCAGATGGTCACCGGGGCACTTAGCCATACTAAAGACGGCACTTTCTCAGAACGTATTTTTGGAATGGACGGACGTAACTTCTATAAACGAATTGGCCATCAATCAGAATAAGCGCAAAAAAAGATCAACCAAACTTCAAAACTTGAAGTTGGTTGATCTTTTTACTTTGGAACTTATTTAGATGAAGAACTTGAACTTGATAGATAATCTGAAAGTACATTCTTCAAATCGCTATCTTTGATTGAAACATTACCCTTTTTGAGAACCTTAGCAACAACAGCTTTTAACTTAGAGCTACTGCTCATATCAGCAGTCCAGATACGTTCTTTAAGTGCCTTAGTATGATCACTCATCTTACCTTTAGAAGGATAGTCGAGCATCTTGATTACTTGGTAACCATAAGTTGTCTTAACAGGAGTAGTGGTGTATTCGCCTTCTTTAAGAGCAAATGCAGCTTTAGTAAAGCTGGAATCTAAAGAAGTATTAGTATCGTCAAATGCTGAAAGTTTTCCGCCTTTGTTCTTAGTAGAACTGTCGGTAGAATATTGTTTGGCTAGCTTAGTAAAGCTTTCGCCCTTTTTAAGCTTTTTGATAACTGTTTCTGCAGTTGATTTCTTTGAAACAAGGATTTGTGCGACCGTAACTTTTGGTTCATAGGTCTTCCATTCTTTCTTAAGATCAGCATTAGTGATTGTAGCATTATCTTTTACGGCTTCCTTCAAAAGTAAATTAGAACGAATTTCTTGTCTAAAACTTGAAGCTGTCATTCCGTTTTGTGTCAAAACACTCTTGAATGAGGTACCGTATTCTGTCTTATAAGCATTGTATTGCTTAGTAACAGTTTTCTTAGAAACTTTGCTACCATAGTCCTTTTCGAGAACTTTATTCAAGATCATTTGTTGAAGCACTTGTTTACCACTTGAAGTTGACTTCAAGCTACTATAATAAGCACTTTCGGTGATCTTACCACCCTTTGTTGTTGCAACTGTTTTACTACATGCAGCTAAACTCACTGCCATAAAAACGCTGGCTAATGCAATTAACCATTTCTTCATCCATAAACACATCCTAACTAAATTGTTTGAAAAACTTCAATTCCCATCATAACATACAAACCGTTTGTTTTATAAGCCTACATGAATCTTTAATAAAAATTCAAACTATATTCATGAATCATTATTTTGTTGGTTTATCAGAACCAATAGAATCTAGTTGTTTATTAATATCTTGAGTCAGCTTTTCAATTCTTTCTAATCGGGGCTGTAATTTATATTGAAAGTGGTCAACATCTTTTTGAATGGCATTTAAAGTGGGTTGACTGTCGGCAACAGCTTGCTGTAATTTTTGAGTGCTGTCCTTTAATTTGGTGACTGCTTGGCCGAAATGATGGATACTTTCAATGGTTTCTGTAAAACTTTGCTTAATACTAGTTAAAAAATCGGGGTGGGACAGAACATATTTACCACCACGATATCCTAGCAGGGACAAAACGGTGAGCTTGAGTAAACGGTGGTTCTTTTTTTTGGCCATTTTTAAGCCTCCAGTTCAGATTTTATTTTTGTTTGAATAGCAACAAGTTGTTCTTTCGAGTAGGAATCTGTGTTGTCACCGAAGATCATTTTGAAATCATCATTTTCAGAGTAACGAGGAATAAGATGAAAATGAGAGTGAAAAACTGATTGGTAGGCGATTGACCCATTATTGTTAACAATGTTCATACCAATGATGTTGGGGTTACTAGCCTTAATAGCTTGTGCAATTAAAGGAATCTTAGCAAAAGTTTTAGAAGCTAACTCGGGATCGTATTCGAAAATGTCCTTTACGTGAGTTTTGGGGACAATGAGTGTATGACCTGGAGTTGCTTGAGAAATGTCTAGAAAGGCCTTAATGTTTTCGTCTTCGTAGATTGTATAACTAGGAATTTCACCATCAATAATTTTACAAAAAATACAAGATGCATCACGTTTGTTAGCCATATTGATTACCTCTTTTTCTTAATTGATTTCATTATACCAATATTTAGAGGTAAGCCCAAAAGAACATTGCTCATGAAACCTGTGAAAACGGGAAGATCATGATATAATCGAATCAAATCAAGTATTGAAAGAGGAAGAAACTAGAATGGTTTTAAAAATTGAGCATTTAGTCGGCGGATATTCACAAATCCCTGTTTTAAAAGACATTAATTTTGAGGTCCACGAGGGTGAACTAGTTGGATTGATCGGGTTAAATGGAGCCGGAAAATCAACAACTATAAATCACATCATTGGGTTGTTGACGCCACAGAAGGGTAGAATCACGATTGATGGGAAAACAGTTTATCAAGATAGTGATGCCTATAAAAAACAAATTGCTTATATTCCCGAATTACCCGTTTTATACCCAGAATTGACTTTAAAAGAACATATCAACCTTACGATTATGGCATATCGTTTAGATGCAGCTCGAGCTTGGCAACGGGCAACCGAATTGCTTAAGACATTCCGGCTTGCTAACAAATTGGATTGGTTTCCTGATAATTTTTCCAAAGGAATGAAACAAAAAGTGATGATTGTTTGTGCATTTTTGACAGATGCCAAACTCTACATTATTGACGAGCCTTTTTTAGGACTTGATCCATTAGCAACCGATGATTTATTGAAATTAATTAATGATAGAAAATCGCATGGTGCAGCTGTGTTGATGTCCACCCATGTTTTGGATACGGCAGAGAAATACTGTGATCGATTTATCTTGCTTCATAGCGGTAAAATTCAAACTCAAGGTGATTTGGCTTCCTTAAGAAAACAGAATCCAACTTTAGGACAATCTTTGACAGATATCTATCTTGGATTGGCAAGAGAGGGTGAATCACATGACTGATCTTTGGAAGAAAAGACAACGTGCTCACTTTCTGGAGATGCTGAAATATTTACGATACGTTTTAAATGATCATTTTGTGATTGCTTTGATGTTTTTGGTAGGTGGTCTTGGATATGGATATTCCAATTTCTTGAAAGGTTTTAAAACAACAAGTTGGTGGGCAGGACCGGTTACCATTTTATGTTTAGTGGTAATTCTGCAAATAGGCAATTTAGCGACCTTATTAAAAAAAGCTGACCCGGTTTTTTTGCTTCCTAGAGAACATGACATGCATGCTTACCTAAAACAAGCCCGTGTGCATAGTGCAATTTTTAGTGCCTGTGTTGAAATTGTTGGAATAGCAGTTTTATTTCCATTTATGGCTATTGCGTTTCATCTTTCCGGCTGGCAAATTTTGGGCTTTGGGATTACCGTGGTTATTCTAAAATTTGGTCAACTTTCTATGGCATTAAATCAGTTATATCAAAATCAAGTTTTTTTGTGGTGGCAACGCCTAGTAATGGACTGGATTTTACCCATATTATGGATGATCATGGGCATTTATTTGAACGTTTGGATTGCTATTGGTTTGTCAATTGTACAGAGCCTGATTGAAGTACTTAGAGAAAACAGTCAGTGGCAACAAAGATCGTTAAGCTGGAATTTAGCCGTTAACGTTGAAGAGCAGCGAATGTTAAGGATTTATCGTTTCTTTAACTTGTTTACAGATGTACCGAATGTCCACGGAACGGTTCATCGGCGTAAATATTTAGACCGGCTGCTCACTATGGTCGATCGTCATTCAAAAAATCCATATGTTTATTTGTTTTCCCGCGCACTCATGCGGAGTACGATTTATAGTGGCTTATATTTTCGTTTGACTATTTTGGGAATGGTGCTATTGATTTTTGTGCCAAATATGTATTTGTCGCTGTTTTTGCAAATCCTGTTTATCTATTTAATCAGTTTTCAATTGTTACCTTTGTTAGTCAATTATAATGAAAATGTCTTCACACATTTATATCCCATTAAGAATGCAATCAAAAATGCAGGTTTTAATTGGTTAGTCAGTCGTTTGCTGATGGGGACAGTTATTTTATTTGCGTTGGTTGTCGGCATCGCAAATACTTCTATAGTGCAAGCCGGCTTGAGTTTTGTACTAGGAGTAATTGAAGTTTGGCTCTTAGTTAAGCTTTATTTTCCTAGTCGAATTAAGAAAATGAATTCTTGACGCGTGTGGGGACAATCTATAGAATTAATTGATGACGGAATTTTGAAGAGAAACTTGAGGAAAAATAATGAGAGTTAGAAATAAACCATGGGCTGAACCACTGATTGCGGCTCACCCTGAAGTGATAAGTACCAATCCTATTGAATTTAAGGGAAATTGGCAGGCTCGATTTAAAAAGCCACAACCAATTCGGATTGAAATCGGCATGGGGAAGGGCCATTTTATTGTCGAAATGGCTTTAAAATATCCGGAAATTAATTTTATTGGTATTGAAATTCAACGTTCAGTGGCAGCAATTGCCTTGAAAAAAGCCTTGGCCAATGGCTTACCAAACCTACAATTGGTTTTAGCTGATGGGGCCGATTTGAATGAATATTTTGAGGATGGTGAAATTGACCGTATTTATTTGAATTTTTCTGATCCTTGGCCAAAAACAAGGCACGAAAAAAGACGACTGACTTACAAAACCTTCTTGCAAGTTTATCGCACAATTTTGGTGGAACATGGAGCTATTGAGTTAAAAACTGATAATCAGGGCTTATTCGAATATTCCCTTTTAAGTATGAATAATTTTGGCCTGGTATTTGACGGTGTTTATTTAGATTTGCATCATAGTGATGAAGCACTGGAGAACGTTGAAACCGAGTATGAACACAAATTTAGTGAAAAAGGACAGCGCATTTACAAACTAAAAAGTCATTTTTAGAGACGATAAATATCAATAATTGTGCCTGTTTTTGCGTCTGCTAAAAACTCGTATTGAATTAGGTCCCCGTCTTCATAGCGAGTAATCCCGCCATAATAGACGTTTGTTTTGATTGCAAATTTTTGCAAGGGTGCTTGTTTCATTTCTATCCAGGAACCTTCAATCGGACCTTCTTTTAAGAAAGCCTTGCGAACAGTTTCCAAAATAGCGTTGGCGGAAACCCGTTTTTTATGAAATAAAAACCAGCTTGCCAAGGCGCCAGTTGTTAAACCAATTGAGCCGATTGCAACTTGTGTAATGACGGTTTCTTTTTTGGACATTGTGAGTCACTCCTCTTTTAGTTCCTATTTATAGTTATAGTATACCAAGATCGTTTAAAATAATATATCAGAATGAGTTAAAACAGAAAGGAAACGCTATGTTAATCAGTAGTTATAATCCCACAGAGTTAGGCGACGTCTTAGTTTGCATTTTAAATCCAGATACAGAAACGCAATCGGTTGCCACAAAAGAAAATGTCACCCGGATTTATGATCCCAAAACCAATAACACTTTAGGTTTTAATTTTAAAGCAATCTCTGAGCTATTAGGTAATTTAAAGACCCGGGGTCAAGTTTTTCTAACAGTTGCACAAGTTGAAAAATTAAATGCGTATTTAAAGTCAGTTGGTTTTGATCCAGAGTTAAAAGCAGATACTAAAAGCAAATTTATAGTTGGGTTTGTTGAAACGGCTGAGCCACATCCAGATTCAGATCACTTGCTGGTTACCCAAACTCTTGTTGACCATGATGAAAAGGTTCAGATCGTAAGTGGGTCTCCTAATATGAAATCCCAAATTAAAGTTGTCGTAGCTAAAGTGGGGGCAATGATGCCGGACGGATTAATTATTTGGCCTGGTAGTCTCCGTGGGGTTGATAGTTTTGGCATGATTTGTTCTGGTAGAGAATTACATCTGCCAAACGCTCCTCAAAAGAAGGGCGCATTAATTTTACCCGATAATGGTGAATTTAAAGTTGGGGCGCCGTTTGATTTTTCACAGGGTGCCAAGTTGTTTAAGACTAAATAAAGTTGGGTGAACGAAATTATGAGGCATTATGATGGTCCTGCTTTTTTTCGAAAAGATCAGGATTCGCTAAATAAACAAGTGAATAAGAAACACGAAAAACGAAGGAAACCATTAATTGAAAAGCGTTCAAAAACGAATATTCCCTTTTTAAATAATCAGGATGCTAGATCGGCGGTTAATTTAGAGCAGCCAAAAGCCATAGATAAACGCACAATTTTGCGTTCTGCGGCAATGGCAAATGATCGATCGGAAGATCAAAGTGAAGCTGTGAAGGCAGCACCAACGGTTCAACCTGATTCGGCCCCTGAGACGAATTATTCGCCAGCTAGTGAAGAACCTTCGATAAGTGAAGATCACGGTTCATTGGCGGAAATTAAGATGTCCATGAGTTCAAGTGTGGCACCAGTCCAGATGGCGCATTCACAAATTGATAATGAAGCAGACCCGGCATTTTCCAGTGAGCGTCAGTTTGAATCACGTCAGATGACACCACAAAAGCCGACAACCACAGCACTTGGACCTTCAGAAAATTCAACGGCGATGGGATATCAATTTCCGTCAGTTGACTTGTTGAAACCTCCTGTTAAACTGGATGCAGACTCCCAATCAGAGTGGTTAAAGGATCAGGTGCAAAGTTTGGACAGCGCTTTAAACGCTTTTGGGGTAGATGCGAAGGTTGTGGATTGGACGGTCGGGCCAACTGTCACCCAGTTTCAGATTGAACTGGGACGGGGAGTAAAAGTTAATAAGATTACCAACCTAACGGACGATTTGAAATTACAGTTAGCAGCTAAAGACATCCGAATTGAGGCCCCAATACCAGGTAAAAGTACCGTTGGTATTGAGGTACCAAATTTTAAATCGCGACCAGTTATGTTGTCAGAAGTATTAAACTCAGCTGCCTTTAAGGAAAGTCAGTCACCGTTAACAATTGCCTTAGGGGTGGACTTGTTTGGTCAACCACGCGTTTATGACTTGAGAAAAATGCCGCACGGCTTAATTGCGGGGGCAACTGGTTCAGGTAAAAGTGTGTTTATCAACAGTTTATTGATTTCAATTCTTTATAAGGCGACGCCACGGCAAGTACGGTTACTCTTGATTGATCCCAAAACAGTTGAATTGGCACCATATAATGAATTGCCGCATTTGCTTGCTCCTGTCATTTCGGATCCTAAGTCGGCGTCAGCAGCTTTAAAATGGGTCACCAACGAAATGGATGAGCGCTATGAAAAGTTAGCAGCCGCTGGAGTGCGTAATATTGAACAATTCAATAAGAAAGCTGAAACATCAGGTCATGCTGCAGATTATTTGCCTTACATCGTAGTTGTCATTGATGAATTAGCTGATTTGATGATGGTCGCTTCCTCTGAAGTTCAAGATTATATTGTCCGGATTACCCAAAAGGCTAGAGCAGCAGGAATTCATTTAATCATCGCGACGCAACGACCTAGTGTGGACGTGGTCACCGGGTTGATTAAGAATAATATCCCAACGCGAGTGGCATTCATGGTTTCTAGCCAAATTGATTCGCGCACAATTTTGGATCATAGTGGGGCAGAACGGTTGTTGGGCCGTGGAGATATGTTATTTCTGGGTAATGGGGCAAGTACGCCGATTCGGCTGCAGGGATCTTATGTCGATGGCGAAATTGATGAAATTACTGAGTTTATTCGTTCTGAATCGCAACCCCATTATGAATTCGATCCAGATTTATTGAAAAAGCAGGTTGAACAAATTGATGAACAAGATGAGTTACTACCAGACGTTTTAGAGTATCTGGCTGATGAGGATACCATCTCCACATCCAAGTTGCAGCGGGTCTTTTCGATTGGTTATAATCACGCGGCAACCATTATTGACCAACTTGAAAGTCAGAATTACGTTTCGGAAGCTCGCGGGTCAAAACCACGTGAAGTTTATTTTACTCAAACAGATTTGAAAAAGATTCATGATGAACAGCCCTGATTTCGATAAAAAACGGGTTTTTATTGTGGTAAACTGTTAATAAAACTGATAAAGAGGAAGAGAAAAATTGGATAACAAGACGACATATTACTTTATAGGTATTAAAGGTTCGGGAATGAGCTCGCTAGCGTTAATTCTTCATGATGAAGGGTATACAGTAAAAGGGTCTGACATCGAAAAATATACTTTTACACAGCGCGGATTAGAGCAGGCCGGCATTGAGGTTCTTCCTTTTGATGAAGCTAATATTAAAGAAGGATTGACGGTCATTGCAGGTAATGCATTTACAGATGATCATCCTGAGATTAAAAAAGCAAGAGCAATGGGATTGTCCGTCACTCGATATCATGACTTCTTAGGAAAAATGCTGTCTGGATATACCAGTATCGGTGTTGCTGGTGCGCATGGCAAAACAAGTACGACAGGCTTACTTTCTCATGTGCTAAGCGGTGTGGCCCCAACCAGTTACTTGATTGGGGATGGAACTGGTAAGGGAACTCCGAATGCCCGCTTCTTTGTTTTTGAAGCTGACGAGTATCGGCGGCACTTTATGGCCTACCATTCAGATTATATGATCATGACCAACATTGATTTTGATCATCCAGATTACTATACCGGTATTGAAGATGTTTATCATGCTTTCCAAGACGTTTCTCAACAAGTCAAAAAAGGAATTTTTGCATGGGGTGACGATGTCAATTTACGTCGCTTAAAGGCTGATGTCCCAATTTATTATTACGGGACTGGCAAGAATGATGATTTCCAAGCTCGTGATATTAAACGGACAACGCTGGGTTCTGAGTTTGACGTTTATCATGAAGATGAATTTTTAGGTCATTATCAAATTCATTTATATGGCGAACATAACGTGTTAAACAGTTTAGCTGTCATTGCAGTGGCTTACTTTGAAAAAGTGGATTTAAACGAAATTAAAGATGAATTACTAGATTTTAAGGGTGTTAAACGGCGCTTCTCTGAGAAAAAAGTGGCTGATATGACAATTATTGACGATTATGCCCATCATCCATCGGAAATTAAAGCAACACTTGATGCTGCCCGACAAAAATATCCTGAAAAAGAAATTATCGCCGTTTTCCAGCCACATACTTTTAGTCGGACAATTGCTTTGTTGGACGATTTTGCCAAAAGCTTGAATTTAGCTGACAAAGTTTATTTGACCGACATCTTTAGTTCCGTTCGTGAAAAGAATGGTAAAGTCTCATCAGCAGATTTGGGTGCCAAAATTAATAAAGGCGGCGAGATTCTAAAGGTCGATAATATGTCGCCACTTTTAGATTATCATGATGCGGTAGTTGTATTCATGGGTGCTGGGGATGTACAACGCTATGAAAAGGCTTATGAGGAACTCCTTAGCAATTTAAGTTTTAAAAATAATTAAATAATTTGACTAATTCTGACCTTTTTCCTTGATTGAAATTTTTAATCTGATAGAATGTATTCAAAATGAAAGAAAGAGGGAGTTTGGTATGCAAGAACCACGAAATCTTGTTAACACTGAAGTAGGTCTCAGTACCTTTATGACAAGAATGTATGGATTTATGGGATATGCCGTTGCGCTTTCAGCACTTATTTCCTATCTGAGTGGCGTTGTGTTTAGAGCACAGATGATGCCAATCCTTTCAGGACATCCGTTTATTTTCATAATCGTCTTAATTGGGCTATTGGTTTTCAGTGGCACGGCAAGTAGAAAAGCTCTTCAAAATGCTAAGACTGGCTTTTTGATGTTAACGTTGTTTGCTTTATTCTTTGGGTTAGAATTTTCGGTTATCTTTTTAACCTTTAATTTACCCACCATTGCTTCGGCGTTTATTGCGGCCGCAATTACTTTTGTTTCCATGTCGGTAATTGGCGCAACTACACACAAAGACATGACACGAATTGGCAATCAATTGTTTGCCGCATTTATTGCGTTGTTTGTCGTGATGATTATAAACATCTTCTTACGAAGTGCAGTGATTGATTATCTTTTTTCGTTTATTGGCGTGATCATCTTTGCCGGGCTATCAATGACGGACACTAACAAAATGAAGGCTATTTATTTACAATATGGGGATCGGGTTTCCATGAATGGATTAGCTACTCAAGGTGCCTTGCAGCTTTATGTAGACTTTTTGAACCTATTCCAATTCTTATTACAAATCTTTGGTGGATTTGGTAGTCGTGATTAACAGTTTTTAGAAAAAGCAACTAACTTGTGAGTTATTACAGGTTGGTTGTTTTTTTTAGAAAATTTTTAAAACGGCTGGAATCAATCTAAATTAAAGAAACGATTCGTAACAATAAGTGTCTGGAATTTGTTAAAATAAAGCTATGAATATAAAAGGAGAATAAAATGGCCAATAAAAAATTACTTTTGATTGATGGAAACAGTGTGGCCTTTCGTGCGTTTTTTGCGCTCCATAATGCTTTAAGCAAGTTCACAAATCAGGATGGGCTCCATACTAATGCGATTTATGGATTCAATAAAATGTTGGATCATATTTTAGAAATTGTCCAGCCAACCGATGCGTTGGTTGCATTCGATGCAGGCAAAACAACCTTTAGAACTGAAATGTATGACAATTACAAGGGTGGTCGGTCAAAGACACCACCAGAGCTTTCTGAACAGATGCCTTATTTGCGTGAACTGTTAAAAGGATATGGCATTAAAACATATGAGTTGGCTAATTATGAAGCTGATGATATTATTGGGACCCTTTCAAAGCAAGCAGAAGATGCCGGCTATCAAGTAACTGTGGTCACTGGTGATCGAGACTTAACGCAACTATCAAGTGAAAAGACCACGGTTTCGGTTACAATTAAAGGGGTTAGTGAAGTTGAGCATTACACCCCCGAGCATGTTCAAGAAAAGTTAGGCTTGAAACCAGCTCAAATTATTGATATGAAGGGCCTTGCTGGCGACACTTCGGATAATTACCCTGGTGTCACTAAAGTGGGCGAAAAAACAGCAATAAAACTGCTTCAACAATACGACTCGGTTGAGGGTGTTTATGAACATGTTGATGAGATGAAAACTTCCAAACTTAAGGAGCATTTGATTGAGGATCATGATAATGCTTTTCTCAGTAAAAAACTCGCAACAATTAACCGGCAGGCGCCAATTAAAGTGACTTTGGCAGACTTGAAATATACTGGGAAGAATACGGCTAATTTAGTTGATTTTTATGAACGCATGAATTTTCAATCATTTTTAAAACAAATGCGATCTACAGAAGGATTTGAGGATTCGCAAACTCTTCAAGATATATCATACGTTGAATTGACAAAAGAAAATTTGACTGAAGTGGCCAAGTTACAGGGTGAAATTTCGTTTTACTTAGAATTGCCTGATAAGAATTATCATACTTCAGCATTTGCCGGTTTTGGCATTGGGTGTGATGAAAAATGGTACGTTACGCGTAATGTTGACTTGTTATCAGAGCCGGTGATTAAAGACATTTTTACAAATTCCGATAAACAACTCAACGTTTTCGATCTCAAACGGACTTATGTTGGCTTGAATCGTTTGGGAATTTTATTTACAAATGGTAAAAATGATATTTTGCTGCAATCCTATCTTTTGGATACCAACGATAATTCCAATGATTTGGGTGCATTAGCGCACCGCCATGGCTACCAAGACATTCAAACTGATGAAGAAGTATATGGAACGGGAGTCAAACGGGGTATTCCTGAAGATGATACTGTCTTTTTTAAACATTTGGCAACTAAATTGCGGGCAATTCAAAAATTAGTACCCCAATTGCAAACAGAACTTAAGCAAAATGAACAAAGTGAGTTGTATACCACTATTGAATTACCATTAGCTTTAGTTCTTGCTAAGATGGAAATTGCGGGGATCAAGGTTGATACTGGCCGTTTAGAACAGATGCAAAGTGAATTTACGGAACGCTTGAGTGAAATTGAACAGACCATTTACAATGAAGCTGGCGAAAAGTTTAATATTAAGTCCACCAAGCAATTAGGCACCATTTTATTTGATAAACTCGGGTTACCAAGTTCTAAAAAAACAAAAACCGGCTATTCAACTGCCGTGAGTGTTCTGGAAGGCTTACGTGGACAAGCTCCGATCATTGACAACATTTTAGCTTATCGACAAATTTCAAAAATTCAATCCACTTATGTGAAGGGGTTATTGAAAGTTGTCCATTCTACTGATCAAAAGGTGCACACAACCTATTTACAGACATTGACGCAGACAGGACGGCTTTCTTCAGTTGATCCTAATTTACAAAACATTCCGATTCGGTTAGAAGAAGGACGCAAGATTCGGCAGGCATTTGTACCTAGCCAGGCAGATTCACAAATCTTTTCGTCTGATTATTCTCAAATTGAACTCCGTGTTTTGGCTCATATTACAGGAGATAAGAATCTCCAAGCGGCGTTTCAAAACGATGAAGACATTCATGCAAGTACGGCTGTCCGAATCTTCGGATTGAAGGATGCTTCAGAAGTAACTCCTAATATTCGGCGCCAGGCCAAAGCGGTGAACTTCGGAATTGTTTATGGAATTAGTGACTATGGATTGTCACAAAATATTGGTATTTCACGAAAACAAGCCAAGACATTCATTGATACGTATTTTCAAGAATTTCCTGGTGTCAAAAATTATATTGAAACGATTGTACAAAGTGCAAAAGAAAAAGGTTACGTTGAAACCATTGCACATCGTCGGCGTTATTTGCCTGACATTAATTCCAGCAATCATAATCAACGTTCATTTGCAGAACGAACCGCAATGAACACCCCCATCCAGGGAAGTGCGGCTGATATTATTAAAATTGCCATGATTAGAATGCAAAAAGAGTTAGAAGCACGGAAACTTAAGACAAAGATGCTGTTACAGGTCCATGATGAATTGATTTTTGATGTTCCTAATGATGAGTTAGAAGAAATTAAGAAATTAGTTCCTAGTGTGATGGACTCCGCAATTAAACTTGATGTTCCGCTGAAAGTTGAAAGTGCTTATGGCAAAAGTTGGTATACTGCTAAAAAGTAAAAGTTAGAAGGATTGCTATGCCTGAATTACCGGAAGTTGAAACAGTGAGACGTGGGTTAACTGCGCTTGTAGTTGATAAAAAAATAAACAAAATTGATATTTATTATCCAAAAATGGTTCTGCCAAATGAAAAAGAATTTGTTAAAGCATTGACGGGGAAAACAATTGTAGAAATTCAGCGGCGTGGAAAATACTTGATTTTTCATTTTGACCAAGGTATTTCAATGGTTTCACATCTACGCATGGAGGGGAAATACTCGGTTCAAGCGCATGAAATGCCTCTCAACAAACATGATCATGTGGTTTTTGAGTTTACTGATGGGACGGAATTACGGTACAACGATACAAGAAAATTTGGTCGAATGGTGGTAGTGCCTACTGGCGAAGAATATTCGGTTGCTGGACTTAAAACGATTGGTCCCGAACCGACGCCGGAAACGTTGAGCATTGATTATTTAACAACCACAATGAGAAAGCATCACAAGGCAATTAAAGCATTTTTACTTGATCAAAATATGATTGCCGGGTTAGGAAATATTTACTGTGATGAGGTTTTGTGGTTGGCCAAAATTCACCCTTTACAACCGACTAATACAGTACCGGTTGGCAAAATTGTGACTCTTAGGCAAAAAATCTTTGATGAACTGGACTTAGCCATTAAAGCAAAGGGAACAACCGTTTTTTCATATTTGGATGCTAGTGGTCATGCAGGAAGCTTTCAAAATCAACTCCATGTTTATCAACGTACTGGGGAACCTTGTGAACGTTGCGGAACGCTAATTGAACGAATTAAGGTTTCTCAACGTGGTACCCATTTTTGTCCGTTTTGTCAAAAATTGATTGAAGTTGATAACTAATGGCAATTGTATTAGGTCTGACTGGTAGCATTGCTACAGGTAAATCCACCGTCAGCCAGTATTTGAAAGAATTAGGTTTCCCGGTCATTGATGCAGATATAGTTGCGCGCAAGATTGTGGCACCGGGGCAGCCAGTAACACAAAGATTGCGACAAACTTTTGGAAATCAAATTTTTGAAGGCGATGTCCTCAATCGAAAGAAACTTGGAAATCTAGTTTTTTCTGATTCTGAAGCTCTGAAAAAACTAAATGAGCTTATGCAACCAGCAATCAGAGTTGAAATTGAATTTCAAATTCGAACGCTCAAAAAAGGCTCCGACAACCTAATTGTTTTAGATGCTCCGTTACTTTTAGAGCAAGGGTACCAATCATTAGTTGATCAAATCATGGTTGTCACCAGTTCGTCAGCTGTTCAGTTGGAGCGGTTGAAACAACGGGATGGTCTTTCAGATAAAGAAGCTCGGCAAAGAGTTTTGAGTCAATGGTCACAAAAAAAGAAGATTGAAATGGCTGATATTGTGATTGACAACGGTCGGTCTATTGAAGAAACCCACCGTCAAGTGTTAAAATGGCTTGACAATAGGAAGTTACGTTAGTAAGTGGAGGTAAAAGGCCCATGAGATGTCCACACTGTCACCATAATGGTTCACGTGTCGTTGATAGCCGTCCTACTGATGATGGACGAGTTATTCGGCGTCGAAGAGAATGTGAAGCATGCGGATTTAGATTTACAACATTTGAACGAATTGAAGCTTCACCGTTATTGGTGATTAAGAAAAATGGTACCCGAGAAGAATTTAATCGAGAGAAGATTCTTCGTGGGCTTATTCGTGCGGCTGAGAAACGACCAGTCGGTGCGGATGAAATGTCGAAAATTGTTGATGAGGTTGAAAATAAAGTTCGTGGTTTAGGCGAAAATGAAGTTTCTAGTCAAATCATTGGTGAGTATGTGATGAATATACTTGCTAAAGTAGATGAAATTGCCTATATCCGGTTTGCGAGCGTTTATCGACAATTTAAAGATATGAATGTGTTTATGAAAGAACTTAAAGATATGATGGCACAGGACAAGAAAGTGAAGAAACCAACCACGCATAAAGATAAAGATGATGGTGGCGAGGCGTAATGAATGAGGGATGGGCAAATTTAAGTCCTAAGGATGGCTTTTTAGTTACCCAGCAGGCGTATTTGAGTAATTTTGATCAAAAAGTGCTCACTTATTTATATCAACCAATTATTGGTGCCAAGGCGTTTAGTCTGTTTTTAACTCTCTGGACTGAAATGAATCCAGTTGGAATGCGTTCAGAAAGAAAGTCTCATTTGGAATTATTAGACATTCTGAACTGTGATTTGCCAGAGTTCTATACAAGTCGGCAAAAGCTTGAAGGAATTGGTTTATTGAAGTCCTATGAGGGTGAAGACTCGCTTGGACACTTTTTTGTATACCAACTTGGAAAACCGGTTTTGCCGGATAGTTTTTTCAAAGATGATTTATTAAGTAGCCTACTGCTAGAAGCAGTGGGAGAACGTCGCTTTTCTGAATTGGCTGATCACTTTAAGTTAATTCAAACGAATGTCAAAGACTTAAAGAATGTTTCAACCGATTTTTTAACCGCGTTTCATATTTCTGAACAAGCACTTAAGGAACCAAACTCTTTGATTCGTGAAACACAAGCTGAATTTAAGAAGGCGGGCCAAGATAGTAAGCCAGCACAAATAAATTTGGGCAATCCAAATTTTGATTTTAGCTTATTAAAAGAGTTACTCAGCAAGGGATTTACCAAGTGGGACTCTGTAGATGAGGCGCAGAAACTAATTTTAAGTGAGCATCTTTTGTATGGACTTGATGAAGTGGAAATGGCGCGTCAAATCGGACAAGCAACTGATTTGGTAACGGCTGAATTAAATACCAAAAAATTGCAACAACAGATTGCCAAAAATTTTACTGCCCATCAGGGTCAAAATCAAAAATATGTCGATACTCCAGGGCCATCGGAAAAAGCAAAAGCTAATAATAACACCGGTTTAACTAAGGAAGATCAAGAACTTATCAAGGCCGCCAAAGCCTATGCACCGGCCACTTATTTGGAAAATTTGAAACGCTCGATTCACGGGGGCTATGTCACGTATAGTGAACGTCAATTATTGAAAAACTTAATTGATCGTAATCTGTTTCCGATTAGTGTGATCAATATTTTGATCTCATACATTGTTATTGATCGAGAAATTACCACATTACCAAATAAATTGGTAGATACGATGGCCAATAACTGGAGTCGGGCACATGTGACTACACCTGAAGGAGCAATTCTACAAATTAAGAATTTTGCCAGTGCTAAGGCCACAACCAGAAAACAAGTTACTCAATCAAGAAGGGTTGTGGCTAAAGAAACGCTTCCTGACTGGGCCAAAAGTGACAATACATCAACTACTACTAAGGTTAATAAGGATGATCAAGCGCGGCTTAATAAGCGTTTAAATGAGCTTCGCAAGCAGCATAAGGAGGATAAGTAGATATGGAAAACGTACGCAAGGTCTTAACAGAACTTATGAGCAAGCGCAAATTAGATACTAAGTTTCAGAATCTGATGTCCTCCGTATATGAAGACGCCGATGTTTTAGCTTTCTGTGAGGCCCACAAAGCGGAATTATCCTCTGATAGTGTGGCACGATCAGCTTCTAAATTATATGAGTATGTGCAAGAAAGAGATAAATTTAACCGCCATGAACCCACGCTAATGCCGGGATATCAGCCAGTTTTGATTGTGAATAATCATATGATTGAAGTTTCGTATAAGCCTAGTAAACAGCTTTTGGCAGATGAAAAGCAACGAGAATTCAATTCACGTGTCAAATCGGTTAATATGCCTAAAATGATTAGACGAGCTCACTTTGAAGATTTTTACCCAGATGAAAATCGGCAAAGCGCATTGAATGCTGCATTAGATTTTGTTCAAGCTTATGAGACTGATCCACATCACTTTCACAAGGCACTTTATTTATCGGGCAGTTTTGGAGTTGGTAAAACTTATTTGCTGGGGGCAATTGCCAACGAATTGGCTTCGCAGGAATTTGTGTCTACCTTAGTTCATTTTCCGAGTTTTGCGGTGGAAATGAAGAACGCCATTGGTGAAAATAATTTGGCAGAAAAACTAAATATAATTAAAGAAGCCCCAATTTTAATGTTAGATGATGTTGGGGCAGATGCCATGTCCAGCTGGGTGCGAGATGAAGTTTTAGGCGTGATTTTGGAATATCGTATGCAAAATGAATTACCTACTTTTTTCAGTTCAAATTTTTCAATGGATCAATTGGAAAAAGAACATTTGCAGATTAATCAGCGCGGTGAATCAGAACCGCTGAAGGCTAAACGGCTGATGGAGCGGATTAAGTTTTTAGCTACTGAAGTGACAATGGTTGGTGTCAATCGGCGCCAATCGTAAATTTAAAATTATTAAAGAAAAATGTGAGTTTGGTTGTTGACATTTTTTCAGAGTGTGGTTTAATTAGTTTTGAAATCAAAGAAAAGACATGATCATTGTGAATTCATTCAGGGAATGGTGACTATAGCTGGAAGTCACCTATGAAGCGCCAATGACTACCACTTTTCTGAGCCTGGTGGAAATATCAGGACGGATTGTTCCCGTTATCGAACCCAATGAGATACAGGCCTTGGTCTGTAATCTTGGGTGGAACCGCGTTAATAACGTCCCGAGTGCATACTTGTGTACTCGGGATTTTTTTATACAAAAAATTAGAAAGAAGAGAAGAGAATATGGCAGATATTGAAATTACATTAGCTGATGGTGCAAAACGTGCTGTTGCAGCTGGCTCAAGTGTATTAGATGTTGCAAAAGATATTAGTGTCAGTTTGGCAAAGAAGGCTGTTGCCGGTAAAGTTAACGATCAGTTAGTATCTTTAGACCAAGAATTGGATGGGGATGCTAAACTTGAAATTGTAACTAAGGATTCTGAAGAAGGATTACAGGTTATTTGGAATACTGCAGCTGTTGTCTTGGAAGCTGCAGTCCACGAAATCTACTCAGATATTCATTTTGGTACCAAAGGTAATGTTGAACATGGATTCTATTGTGATACTGACAATGGTAGTGAACAAATTAGTGTAGATAGTTTACCCGCCATTGAAGACAAGATGGCTGAATTAATTAAAGCAAAATTGCCATTGGAGCAAGAATTTTTGTCTGAAGAAGAAGCACTTAAGGTTGTAGATGGTGATCCTTACCGTGCTAAATTAGTTCATGCTCAAGCAAAAGATGGCAAGGTCAGCGTTTATAAAATTAATGACAATGTTATTTTGAACAGTGGTGTGGTACTTGAAAATACGAGCGAAGTAAAAGTATTCAAACTATTATCCGTTGCTGGTGCTTATTGGGAGGGTAAATCAAGTAACCCAATGCTTCAACGGGTCTACGGAACAGCTTTCTTGAAGCAAAAAGATTTGGATGCTGAATTAGCACGCCAACAAGAAGCTCATGATCGTGATCATCGTGTCATTGGTAATAACTTGGACCTATTCTTTGTTGATCCAAAGGTCGGTGCCGGATTACCTTACTGGATGCCAAAAGGTGCCACAATTCGTCGCACCATCGAACGTTACATCATTGACAAGGAGGTTGCCAATGGCTATCAACACGTTTATACTCCCGTTTTGATGAACTTGGATGCTTACAAGACATCAGGTCACTGGGAGCATTATCGTGAAGATATGTTCCCACCAATGGACATGGGTGATGGTGAAATGTTGGAATTACGTCCAATGAACTGTCCTTCACATATTCAGGTTTACAAACATCATATTCGTTCATATCGTGAATTACCAATTCGAATTGCTGAACTTGGTATGATGCATCGTTACGAAAAATCTGGCGCTTTATCCGGATTACAACGAGTTCGTGAAATGACTTTGAATGATGGTCATACTTTCGTGGCTCCAGATCAAATTCAAGATGAATTTAAAAAGATTCTTAGTTTGATGGTGGAAGTGTACGATGATTTTGATATTACAGACTACACATTCCGTTTAAGTTACCGTGATCCTAAGAACACTAAGAAGTACTTTGATGATGATGAGATGTGGAATAAATCTCAAGCTATGTTAAAAGCTGCAATGGATGATCTTGGTTTGGATTATGTTGAGGCTGAAGGTGAAGCTGCGTTCTATGGTCCAAAGCTGGATGTTCAAACTAAGACGGCACTTGGCAACGAAGAAACACTTTCAACGATTCAATTAGACTTCATGCTTCCTGAAAGATTTGATTTGCACTATGTTGGTGCCGATGGTGAAGATCATCGTCCAGTTATGATTCACCGTGGTTTAGTTTCAACAATGGAACGATTCACTGCTTACTTAACAGAAATTTACAAGGGTGCATTCCCAACTTGGTTGGCGCCTAAACAAGTGACAATTATTCCAGTTAATCCTAAATTCCATGGTGATTATGCTGAAAAACTACGGGCTAAAATGGCTGCTAAACAGATCAGAGTTGATGTTGACAACCGTAATGAAAAGATGGGTTACAAGATCCGTGAAGCTCAAACACAAAAAGTTCCTTATGTTTTAGTTGTAGGTGACCAAGAGCTTGAAGCTGGTACCGTAAGTGTTCGTAAGTATGGTCAAAAGGAATCTGAAAGTGAAAATAACAATATGTTCATCGATAGTTTGTTGGCTGAAATTCAGAATTATAGTCGGACCGGTGACAGTGGCAAGAATGATAGCTTAATTAAGTAAGCATTCTTGACAGAAACTCTGGAATCTGATATTCTGGACAAGTTGAGAAATTAAGCAGAGGCACCCGCTTCTCGCCTTAGTAATTAAGATTGCTGGGCTAAAACGATGAATAGACTAGGAATAGTCTTAATGGCGGGGTGTGTATGCACCTCGTTTTTTTCTGCCTTTTTCTTAAAATAATTTGGAGGTGAATTGCCATAGCTGTTGATATGATGGTTAATAACGGTATTCGTGCTCGCGAGGTACGATTAATCGGTGATGATGGCACACAATTGGGTGTGAAGTCGAAACGAGAGGCTATAGAGTTAGCTGAACAAGCAGAACTTGATTTGGTATTGGTTTCCCCAAAAGCTAAACCGCCAGTTGCCAAGATCATGGATTATGGAAAATACCGTTTTGAGCTTCAAAAAAAGCAACGTGAAGCTCGCAAACGACAAAAAACAGTTAGCATTAAGGAAGTTCGTCTGAGTCCTACGATTGATACGAATGATTTCAATACTAAGCTTAAGAACGCTAAAAAGTTCTTAGCAAAGGGTGATAAAGTTCGTGTATCAATTCGTTTCAAGGGCCGTGCCATTACACATAAGGATATTGGTCGTGACGTATTGAATCGGATGGCAAAAGCTGTATCTGATGTTGCAACGATTGAACAATATCCTAAAATGGAAGGACGAAGCATGTTTTTGATGCTGGCTCCAATTTCAGAAAAGTAAAGTAGGAGGAACATATTATGCCAAAAATGAAGACAAATCGCGCTGCTGCAAAGCGTTTTAAACGAACTGCTAATGGTGGTTTTAAGAGTGCAAATGCCTATACAAGTCACCGATTCCATGGAAAGACAAAGAAACAACGTCGTCAATTACGTGGATTGAGCATGATGGATCATACGAGCGTTAAGCGTTATCGTAAGATGCTAGCTCCAATCAGCAAATAGTCTAATTTAAAGAATAAAATGCTGGGTGACCAGTTCTAGGAGGAATTATTATGCCACGAGTAAAGGGTGGAACAGTAACACGTCGTCGTCGTAAACGCGTATTGAAACTTGCTAAAGGTTATCGCGGACCAAAACATACTAACTTTAAGGTTGCTAAAGACCAAGTTATGAAGTCTGGTTTGTATGCCTTTCGTGATCGTCGTAACCGTAAAGGTGAATTTCGTAAGATCTGGATTGCACGTATTAATGCTGCAGCTCGTTTGAATGATATGAGTTATAGCCAATTAATGCACGGTTTAAAAGTTGCTAACATTGATATGAACCGTAAGATGCTTGCAGATCTCGCAGTTAGTGATGCAGCAGCATTTACAGCTTTAGTTGAGTCAGCTAAAAAGGCTTTGGCTTAGTAAAAAATCCTCGAATTGTTAGGTTATTTCATTTTGAAATAGTTAACAAGAATCGAGGATTTTTTTTGTAAAAATTAGATAAACAGTTAAGCGTTGCCTTAATTTAATTCTTTGGAAACAACAATTTTACCTGGTTTATGATGGTCGTCCAAGAGAGTCTGGCCTTGAACGACGCCTTCAAGTGAAAAAGGGAAAGTTTGTGCAATTGATGCGTGTAACTGATTGTGCATGATTAATTCAGTGAGATAAACTAAGGCTTTTTTATTTTGGTGGTAAGTAGCATCGTTAAAATCGGTAATGGATTTTGTTTCAAATTGGACTTTGAATTCTTTCGAAAACCCGTTCAAGCTAACTAATTGACCTTCAGGTTTTAACCATCTGTAACCATTTTTTTCTGTGAACTCGGTTGGAGTGGCATTGATTAAAACGTCAACCGGTGCGTGATCTAAAAAATTTCTTTGCATCACTTGATCTGAAGAAATAAATAAGTCGGCACCCAGTTGATTGACAAAATCCGCGTTTTTAAGTGAGGCAGTAGCTGCAACAAACAAACCCATTGCTTTTGCAATTTGGACAATCATTGAACCCACAGCTCCAGATGCACCTAACACTAAAATGGAAGTCACATTTTCTAAATGGACTGCCCCTTTGAGCACATCATAAGCAGTCACACCAGCACTGGGTATCCCAGCGGCTTCTGCAAACGACAGCTCCTTTGGTTTGGCGATAAGTTTTAAATGAGGGACGGACACAAATTCTGAATAAGCACCACGAACGACACGACCCATCACTGAGTCGCCAATTTTAAATTCCGTGACATCGGGTGCTGCATCAACAACGGTTCCAGCGACGTCACTTCCAGGGACGAATGGCAGTTGGGGAGCATTTTTAAATGAAATTTTTCCCTGACGCAGTTTGCTATCAAAAGGGTTCATCGCAAAAGCTTGGGTTTTAACAATGACTCGTCCTTTTTCAGGAGTGGGCTGGGTAAGGTTGAATTCTTCAAAAACACTAGGGCTACCATATTTTTCAAATCCAAATGCCTTCATATTGAGTAAACTCCTTTAAAGTGAATTAATATTTATTGTTTATGTGAGTAAATTAGTTTATGACTAATATTAACTCAACAAGGTTAAAAACCTTAAACAATTTGATTTTATTTAGGCAATTAAAAATCTTAATGAGATTCTAGCGACTTTGAATGCAAAAATTGTGAAAATCAACTATAATGATGGGATAGTGTGTTTTAAGGAGAGTAGGATGATTGAAAAGTTTAAGCCAACTTGGCGATTGAAAAAGATTTATAGTTTAACGCCAAACGAGCTCAAAAAAGCAGGAATAAAAGCGGTTTTAACTGATCTAGACAATACTTTGATTGCTTGGGATAATCCAGATGGCACAAGTGAATTAAGGACATGGATCACACAAATGGAATTAGCTGGGATCCCGGTTATCGTTGTTTCTAACAATAGTCATTCACGGGTTAAACGGGCACTAAGAAACATACAGTTACCATTTGTTTCCAGAGCATTGAAGCCATTAGGTTTTGGAATTCACCGGGCACTAAGAAAATTAAATCTCAATGCCGATCAAGTGGTTATGGTTGGGGATCAATTACTTACTGATATTTTAGCGGCAAATTCAGCAGGGACACGCAGTATACTAGTGAAACCACTATTAAATTCGGATGCATGGAATACTAAGATAAATCGTTTTTTTGAATATTTTATTCAGAAAAGGTTAACAAAAAAATACCCAGATATGAACTGGCAGGAGGAAATTAAATAAATGGATCAAGCCGAAGATGAAGTTTATTGCATTGGTTGTGGCGCAAAAATTCAAACAACAGATAAAAACCAACTGGGATATACGCCTCAGAGTGCGTTAGATAAGGGATTAGAAAAGGGCGAAGTTTATTGCCAGCGTTGCTTCCGTTTACGCCACTACAATGAAATTGCACCTGTGTCATTGACGGATGACGACTTTTTACGTTTATTGAGCCAAATTCGCGATGATGATGCTTTGATTGTCTACGTTGTCGATATGTTTGATTTTAATGGAAGTATGATTCCTGGGATTCATCGTTTCGTTGGTGATAATCCAGTTTTGCTGGTTGGAAATAAGGAAGATATTTTTCCTAAGTCTTTGAAACGAAACAAAATGAAAGAATGGCTGAAACAACAGGCCAACTTACAAGGGATTCGGCCTCTTGATGTCCTCTTAACGAGTGCAAAAAATCTTGATGAAATTGAAATTTTATTAAATACGATTGAAAAGTATCGTAAAAATCGTAATGCCTATGTTGTTGGTGTGACAAATGTTGGAAAGTCTACCCTGATTAATCAAATTATTCGGTTAAACAACGGGACCCAGGATTTGATTACCACTTCTCGTTTTCCTGGTACAACTCTTGATAAAATTGAAATACCTTTCGAAGACGGTAAAATGTTAATTGACACACCAGGAATTGTCCATGAGGATCAGATGGCCCATGTGTTAACCGGAAAAGACTTGAAATACGTCTCACCACAAAAGACAATCAAACCAAGTACATTCCAATTGGATGATCAACAAACACTTTTCTTTGGTGGTCTAGGTCGATTTGATTATATAAGTGGCCATGGCGCAGTAATTACCTATTTTGAAAATAATTTAATGATTCATCGGACGAAGTTAAGCAACGCAGAAAACTTTTATACCAAGCATGTGGGTGAACTTTTAACACCGCCGGATAAAGAAGGTTTGGAGAAATTGCCAGAGTTACAACGCCATGAATTTCATTTGGATGAAAAGAGTGATGTTGTGATTGAGGGATTGGGATGGATTACGGTTCCTGGTCATTCAACGATTGCTATTTGGGCGCCAAGAGGCATCTCAACTGTCGTCCGTCGCCCACTGGTTTAAAAATGAAAGAGGAAAATATGAATTTAAGAGGAAAACAAAAAAGATTTTTACGTAGTAAGGCTCAACGCTTTCGCTCGAAATTTTCAGTTGGTAAAAATGGCTTAACTCAAGCATGGGTCGATCAGCTAGATGGTGCCATGAATAACTATGAATTAATTAAAATTAATTTGCAACAAAGTGCAGACGTTACTCCTGAAGAGGTTAAGGATTTCATTGAAAGTCATACTGCTATTCAGGTTGTTCAAATCATTGGTCATGTCTTAGTGTTGTTTAAAGAGTCTGATGACGAAGACAAACGCAATATTTCGTTGCAGGTTAAAGATATTTAAGTTTAATCAACGGAGTGTGAAAGATTTTGACGCGGACAAAAACCGTTCAACAGACAAAAGTTACTGTCGAAACAGAATTAGTTAGTGATATTGTGCATAAACGAATTGGTTTATTGGGAGGAACATTTAATCCGCCTCATTTGGGACATTTAATCATGGCAGAACAGGTTTGTTCGCAACTCGGACTTGATCGAGTGGATTTTATGCCTGATTTTATTCCACCTCATGTGGATACTAAATCTGCAATTGAAGCCAAGCATCGAGTGGCGATGGTCAAACTTGCAGTTGAAGATAATCCGAATTTCGGTGTTGAACTTGCCGAAATCAATCGAGGTGGGAAAAGCTATAGTTATGATACATTGATAGCTTTGAAACGTGCTCATCCGGAAAATCAATATTATTTTATTATTGGCGCTGACATGGTTGCTTATTTACCAAAATGGTATCGGATCGCTGATTTGGCAAAAATGGTTCAATTCGTGGGTGTTAAACGGCCCGGAGTGAAAGTGCATAGTGCCTATCCAATTTTATGGGTTGATACCCCCACAATTGATTTGAGTTCAACACTAATTCGCCACAAGATTGCTAAACGGCATTCAATAAGGTATCTTGTTCCACAGCAAGTTTGCGAATACATTAGGGAGCATAAATTATATGGAAAAAAATGACACAATTGAGTATTCAGAAAATTTAATTCCTTATACAAGAAAACAATTAGTAGATAAAGTTCAAGAAAAGTTAGATGACAAACGCTTTCAGCATTGTTTACGGGTTGAAAAGCAAGCAATGGAATTAGCAAATGAAAACAATGTAGATCCTGAAAAAGCTGCTATTGCTGGCCTTTTACATGATTATGCCAAGCAACGATCTGATCATGATTTTATTAAAGTGATTAATGATAAACAGATGAATCCGGTTCTTTTGGATTATGGTAATGCAATTTGGCACGGTGTGGTTGGGGCTGAGCTCATCAAAGATGAATTGCATATCTATGACGAAGATATATTGAACGCTGTGCGCCGTCACACAGTTGGCGCAGCCTATATGACTAAACTTGATCAAATTGTTTATATGGCCGATTATATCGAGCCTGGTCGAGATTTCCCTGGTGTTGACAAAGCTCGCCAGATCACACATGAAAGTTTAAAAAAGGGTGTCTTTTTTCAAACACAACAGACGCTAAGTTATTTAGTTGAAAATGCAAAGCCCATTTATCCGGGTACCATTGCCACATATAACGCATGGCAGAACGAAAAATAGGAGGAAATTCATTGACAGAAAGTAAAACAATCTTAGAAACGACTGTGAAAGCAGCAAGTAGTAAACGGGCAGAAAACATCATTGCCTTAGACATGGAAAATGTGAGTTTGTTGGCAGATTATTTTGTGATTATGAGTGCTAATTCAAATCGACAAGTGGCCGCTATTGCAGATGAAATTGTTGACCAAAATGAAAAAAACGGTGTGTCCGTCCGCCACGTAGAAGGCCAACGTGCCGCTGAATGGATCCTAATTGATTTGGGCGACGTTATTGTAAATGTTTTCCAGACTGATCAACGTAAATTCTATAATTTGGAAAAGCTTTGGTCACAGGCCAATCCTGTTGATGTTCAAAAATGGGTTGAAGCATGATTTATCAGACCTTTGCTAAACTATATGATGATTTGATGGACCCAGCCATGTATGATCAGTGGCTGGATTTTGTTTCCAAACGGCAGTCTGACAAAACAGTTGACTGGTTGGATCTTGCTTGTGGCAGTGGAAGATTAGCGGTTAAACTCATTCAAGATGGCTATCAGGTTTCAGGGTTCGATTTATCTGATGAAATGTTGGCTTTGGCGGATGAACATGCACAAGAGGCCAAAGTTACTTTGCCATTGATGCAAGGTAACATGTTAGATTTGAGTGAACTTGGAAATTACGATGTGGTGTCATGTTTTGCAGATTCTTTTTGCTATCTACCAAATAAACAGAATTTGAAAACCTGTTTTGCTCAGGTTTTTCAGCATTTGAACGCGGATGGAAAATTCTTGTTTGATGTGATTTCGCCGTATCAAACAGATGAGATCTATCCTGGCTATATGTATAACTATGTGGATGACGAGCAGGCGTTTTTATGGACAACCTATCAGACTGAGGAACCACATAGTGTAGAGCACGACTTGACCTTTTTTGTGAAAAATGACGCCACAAACACTTATAGTAAAATTAATGAATTACATCATGAACGCACTTATGAATTGGAAACGTATTTGAGTTTGCTTAATGAAGTTGGCTTTAAGAATGTGAAAACTTCAAGCAATTTTGGCAGAGATGCTATCAACGACAAAAGTACGCGGTGGTTTTTCGAGTGTTCAAAGTAGGTGACTAAATGACAGTTTGCAGTGTAATTGCAGAATTTGATCCGTTTCATAACGGACATGCCTATCTTTTAAACAAAGCCCGTGAATTAACGCACGCTGATGTGTTAGTGGTGCTAATGAGTGGCAATTTTTTACAGCGAGGAGAACCTGCCATCATTGATAAGTGGAAACGCGCGAAAGAGGCTTTGAGTAGTCAGGCTGATTTGGTTATCGAACTGCCAATCAATGTTTCCATGCAAGCTGCTCATTTATTTGCGCAAGGTGCGGTTTCAATGGCAGCACAGCTGGGTAGTGATTATTTGGTTTTTGGAAGTGAGCACCCAGAGTTAAACTATAATTATTTAGTTGAAAAAGCGCAGAATCTTAAATTTGAAGGTTCGAATCATGCTCAAAGCTTTGCTGCGCAGCTATTTAAAACACTCGCTCAACAAACCGGGACTGAATTAAAGACTGCCAATGATATTTTGGCCTTTAATTATTTTTTGGCCAATCAAAAAGTGGAAACTTCTAAAATGAAGTTAGTCCCTGTACAAAGACTAGAAAGCGATCATTCGGATCGATCTTTAAATTTTGCACATTTTGCGAGTGCTTCGGCGATTCGGAAGGCTCGTTTTAAAAAAAATAAAAATTATGAGATTTTTATTCCGGAACAAACGAAAAAGGATTTGGCAGGTCCTGTAGTTAGTTGGAACGATTTATGGCCCTACCTGAAGTATCGGGTATTAACTACTTCGGCAGAAGAAATAGGTCAAATTTATGGTGTTTCAGAAGGAATTGAAAATCGAATTAAAGCTATCATTCAGAAAACTACTGATTTTACAACTTTTATACAAGCGTTAAAAACAAAACGGTATACGTATACCCATTTGCAGCGCTTGTGTTTGGCTATTACGTTAAATCTTAAGAAAGGGCAAATGCTTAACCAAAAATCAGTGTTTCGAGTTCTTGGATTTAATCCAATTGGACAACAGTATTTACATCAAATGCAGGTTTTGAATTTGTTGGTGCTGAGTAGAATTGGAAAAGAAGAAAGTGATTCTGTTTACCGAATTACTTGTCAAGCTGACCAAATTTATAGTTTATTAACAGGTCAAGAACAAACAATTGGACGAAAACCAATTATTTTAGTGTGACTGTCAAGGAATTTCCATTGACAAAGATTTTTTGCACAGGTATAATTACATTCGTTGCATTAGGAGGTTTTTAAATGAATTGGTCACTTTCTGATCTTATGAAACACAAGGAACCCCTCCATTTTAATGAAAATCTTGATTTAAAAGAGGACTTAATCAGTCGCACGTCGGAAGTTTTGGATGTGAAACTGGTTAAAGTCGATGGGTATGCAATTAAGGATCGGGATGCAGTGTTAGTTTCAGCTAAAGTTACTGGAGAAATCGTGGTACCGTCTTCACGGTCATTACAGCCAGTAAATTTTCAGTTAGACTTTCCCGTGAATGAATATTATGTTGAAGCAGGTACAAGTTTAGATCGATTTGACGCAACCGAAACGGTTTTGCCGGTTCAGGATGACCAAATTGATTTTTCAAAGGCTGTTGCGGATAATATTATTTTACAAATTCCGATGCAAATCTTTTCACCTGATGAAGAAAATGGCAAAGTTCCAATGCCCGCTGGGGATGATTGGGAAGTTATTTCCGAGGAAGATGAAAAAGATGCGCAAATTAAACAAGTTGATCCACGTCTTGCTAAACTAAAAGATCTATTTAGCTCAGAAGATTCTGATCCTAAGTAGTATTAATATAGTGTAAGACATAAAATTAGCGGGAAACCGTAATTCTCTTAAAGGAGGTGCTATTGATGGCCGTACCAGCAAGAAAAACATCAAAATCACGCAAACGTAATCGTCGTGGACATATCAAATTACAAACTCCAGGTTTGGCACCATGTCCAAATTGTGGTGAATTACGAGTTTCACATCGTGTTTGCCCAAGCTGTGGATATTACGATGGTAAACAAGTATTAGATGTTAAAAGTAAATAATTCGTTTATTTAACAAAAGGTAGGAAAAAGCCATGGTTTTTCCTGCTTTTTGTTTGCGCTAAAATCAAATTTAGTTTTAAAAACTTTAACTTTGTTAGCGTTTTTGTTACGATTAGTACGAACTAAAAAATAGGAGGCAGCAACATGGATAAACCACAAATTGGCGTAGTCGGTATGGCAGTTATGGGCAAGAACCTAGCTCTTAACATTGAAAGTCGCGGCTACACAGTTGCAATATACAATCGGACTGGTTCAAAAACAGAAAAGGTCGTTTCCGACCATCCAGAAAAGCACCTAGTACCTAGCTATACAATTGAAGACTTCGTAAATTCACTTGAAAAACCTCGTCGAATCATGATGATGGTAAAAGCTGGTAAGGCAACTGATGCTGTGATTGCTGAGTTACTTCCACATTTGGACAAAGGTGATGTCTTGATTGATGGTGGTAACACCTTCTTTGAAGACACAATGCGTCGAAATGCTGAATTAGATAATTCAGGAATCAACTTTATCGGCACTGGTGTTTCTGGTGGTGAATTGGGAGCTCTTGAAGGTCCCTCAATGATGCCTGGTGGTCAAAAAGAGGCGTATGATTTGGTTGCACCTATTTTTGAAAAAATGGCTGCAAAGGCCGAAGATGGGACACCATGTGTAACCTACATTGGACCTAATGGTGCTGGTCACTACGTCAAAATGATTCATAACGGAATTGAATATGGCGATGAAGAGCTCATTGACGAAAGTTACAACTTGCTACGTAATATGGTTGGTCTTTCAGTTGATGAAATTGCTGATATTTTCTCCGACTGGAACAAAGGGGAACTGGATAGTTACCTCATTGACATTACCGCTGATATCTTAACTCGCAAAGATGATTTAGGCTCTGATAAGCCAATCGTTGATTTGATTATGGATAAGGGTGGCAATAAAGGGACTGGTAAATGGAGTTCACAAAATGCACTTGCGTTAGGCGTTCCTCAATCCCTCATCACAGAATCCGTTTATGCGCGTTATATTTCTGTTTTGAAAGATGAGCGAGTTGCTGCAAGTAAAGTTCTACCTAAACCAGAAGGCAAAGTTGAATTTGATAAAGATGCTGTGATTGAAAAAATTCGTCAGGCGCTATACTTCAGTAAGATCATGAGTTATGCGCAAGGCTTTGAACAAATGAAAGTTGCTTCAAAGCATTATGATTGGAATTTACAATTTGGTGAAATTGCTAAAATTTGGCGTGCTGGTTGTATCATCCGTGCGCAGTTCTTGCAAAATATCACTGATGCATTTGATAAAGATCCTGAATTGGATAACTTATTGTTGGATGACTACTTCAAAGATATTGCTAAAAAGTATCAAGAATCGATTCGAGACATCGTTGGATTAGGGGTTAAAGCTGGTGTTCCAATGCCTGGATTTACTGCTGCCATTTCTTATTACGATTCTTATCGTTCTGCCGTTTTGCCTGCTAACTTGTTACAGGCTCAACGAGATTACTTTGGCGCACATACGTATGAACGTGTCGACCGCGAAGGTACTTTCCATTATTCATGGTATAAAGAACAATAAATAGTAAAAAGGAATCTTTTTTAGGCACATTAATGCTTAAAATTGATTTTTTTTTGTCCTCAAAGTTATTTTTTCTTATAAAGAAGTGAGTGCTTCTAGGCAAAATCTCATTTTAATGTTAAACTTTGTCTTGTATGAATTTAGCACGATTAAGATAATTTTAACTTTTAACAACTAGGAGTGGGAGAATGAGTCGGATATTAATTATTGAAGATGAAAAAAGTTTATCGCGGTTTGTTGAACTAGAGCTTCAACATGAAGGTTATGAAACAGAAGTTCAATTTAACGGACGAACAGGTTTAGAAGCAGCACTAAATAAGAATTTTGATGCCATTTTGCTAGATTTAATGTTACCGGAGTTAAACGGGATTGAAGTTTGCCGACGAGTTCGGGAAGCAAAAACAACACCAATTATTATGATGACTGCCAGAGATTCAGTGATTGACCGTGTTTCTGGATTAGATCATGGTGCGGATGATTATATTGTTAAACCATTTGCAATTGAAGAACTGTTAGCACGTTTACGCGCGTTACTACGTCGAATTGATATTGAAAGTGAACAAAAAGCCTTTCAGCAAACAACTGTAACCTATCGTGATATTACGATTGAAAAGGAAAATCAGGTTGCCCGTCGTGACGGCAAAATTATTAATTTGACAAAACGTGAATATCAACTCTTATTGTTATTAATGGAAAACATTAACGTTGTCCAATCTCGGGATGCACTTTTAGACGAGGTTTGGGGCATTGATAATGAAGTTGAAACGAATGTTGTCGATGTTTATGTTCGTTATTTACGGAATAAGATTGATCGTCCGGGTGAGCAGTCTTACATTCAGACAGTTAGAGGAACAGGGTACGTGATGCGATCGTGAGCCAAGCGCAAACAAAACAACAACCATATATGCAAACCGGTTTAGCTAAACGAAGAATATCTTTGAAATGGAAATGGGCGATTGGAACAGGAGTTGGCGTTCTCCTTATCTTTTTCGTATTTTCATTTTTTGTCTTTAATAGTATTTCACAAGTGATGTTGAATCAAGAGCGAGAGCAAGTTAACACAACCATTAATTCTGTTGATTCCCGTTTACAGAAAGTTTCCAAAATTGATGGGATTACCGTGGGTAAGTATTTACGACCTGACAGTGCGGCAGGTAATTCTGAGCAAAGTGAACAACCATACAGCAATCAATTGTTAACTAACCTTGCTCGCCGCGATATCGTGGTTTCCGTTTATGATTTAAAAGGAGAGCAAGTCTTTGCTACACGGCGAAGTTCAGAGAAATTTGTGGTTCCAAGTAAACGAACAATTGCAAGGGAGAAAGAAGACAATTTTGATGGGTTGATAGGTAGGGCACCCATTAAAAATAGTAAAGGTAAGTTAATTGGGTACATTCAGGTTGTGGATACGCTAACTAGCGTGAAACGCACACAGCAAAAATTAATCTGGATTATTATTTTGTTAACGATCATTGCTTTTGCGTTAATTTCGCTTTTTGGATACTTACTGGCTACTTATTTATTACGGCCAATTAATGTGATGAACAATACCATGAAGCAAGTCACAGAGGATCCTCAAACTGAATTACGAATTCCTGATCTTGAACGAAATGATGAGTTATCAGATTTAGCAATTGTTTTTAATGATATGCTAGATCGTATGCAGCGATATATTGATCAACAGCATCAGTTTGTTGAAGACGTATCCCATGAACTCCGAACGCCTGTAGCCGTTATTCAGGGCCATATGGAGATGCTAAATCGATGGGGTAAAGATGACCCGAAGATTTTAAATGAGTCTCTGCAGGCTTCTTTGGATGAAACGAAGCGCATGCAAAGCCTAGTTCAAGAAATGTTGGACTTAACAAGAGCTGATCAATTGGAAATCCATTTTTCAAAGGAAAAGACTCCTGTGATGAAGGTAGTTAATCAAGTATTTAATGATTTTAAGATGATTCATCCTGAATTTACATTTACTCTAGATAGTGATGTGTATTCAAATCCAATTGTCCAGATTTATCGAAATCATTTGGAACAAGTTTTAATTATCCTACTAGATAATGCGGTTAAGTATTCAACTAAACGAAAAGAGATTCATATTTCGGCGGCCGAAGATGCTCGAACCATTCAAATTGCGATTCAAGACTTTGGTGAGGGTATTTCTGAAGAAGATGTTAAAAAAGTTTTTAATAGATTCTATCGTGTAGATAAAGCTCGAAGTCGGGACAAGGGAGGCAATGGTTTAGGTTTATCAATTGCTCAACGGCTGGTAGAAGGATATCATGGAAAAATTTCGCTTGAAAGCTCAGTTGGGTATGGTTCCATTTTTAGAATTACATTACCGATTGTCAAAGATGAACCTAGTGATGATGACGATGATAAATCACCTGATCATGATTTAGGGGATTAAAAAAGGATTGGAAAATTAAATTTCCAATCCTTTTTTCGATTTGCATTTATTTATGATGCTGCTGTTTGCCAGCATTTCGTTTTCGATTCTCGTCATGTTCTTGTGCAATCGTTGTTGTTTTTGGCTGAGCAAATGTGACTGGTGCTGGTGGAACTACCACTTTTGGTGGGTTCTTCTTCATTTCTGCTTCAACTGAGGCACGAATTCTTGGCCGATATAGATAAATAATTAAGGTCTGAATACATGCAAAGATTCCACCAACAAAGAAGTATAGGCCTAAACCGGCAGGAGCTCTAAATGAGATGAAGAAAATCATTAACGGACTAACAATCATCATCGACATCATCGATTTTTTCTGATCTGCGGGGATTCCTAAAGTTCCTAACCATCCTTGCAATAGATAAACGATAAAGGAAAGGCCAGCAAGAATTAAATTAGGTTTACCAAGGCTGAATCCCATAAATAAGCTTCCTGTACCACTGGCTAATTCTGGTGAATATTGAATTGCGGCATACAGGGCAGCAAAAATTGGAAATTGAATCAGAATTGGTAAGCAGCCCATTCCACCAGTCATACTGATGCCATTGTCGCGATAAAGAGACATCATTTGTTGACTGACAGCTGCCTTTTCTTCGTTTGTAGTGGCTTCTTTTTGACGTTTCTGAATGGCAGTCATTTGTGGTTTCACATAAGCCATTTTTTCCTGTTGGACAGTTGCTTTACGTGACTGTTCAATCATCATTGGAAGGAGAACCATTCGAATGATGAAAGTTACGGCAATAATTGCCCAACCATAACTACCACCAAGCAGGCTAGCAATCCAGTTCATGATGTGTTGCGTTGGAACGGCTAAATAATCGTAGATAATGCCATACGGTTTTCCTGACTTTGTTCGTTGAACGCATCCGGTCAATAGCAACGCTAAACTAGCAATAGCTGTGAGCGTGCCCAGGTGTTTTATTTTCTTCAATTAATACATTCCCTTTCAAATTAAACTGACAATCGCTACTATACGTTATAATCGTTGGTTTTTCAATGGTTGTTTAGTATGTAACCCGAAAATCAGTGAAATTTTGAAGCGTTTGTTCCGTAATGGTGGTTTTTTCAACATGGCCACTGGGAGATGGAGACATTTTTACTGCATTAATGAATTCATTTAAGTGATCGTTTTCACCTTCAGCCTCAATAAAAACAGAACCATCATTGCGATTAGCTACGGTACCCTTAATATTTAGTTTATCGGCAACCATTTTGGTTAAATAACGAAAGCCGACTCCTTGAACACGACCAAAAACTTGAATTGTAACTGATTTCATAAATCATCTTCCTTTCAAATGTGTTATCTCCATTTTAGCATTTCTCATGCAAAAGAAATAATATGGTATACTAACATTAAATAAGGAGATAAATTATGGAAACAATTTTATCAACACAGAACAATCGAGTTAAAGAATGGGAAAAGTTAAAAACCAAAAAGGGACGTAAAAAGACGGGCTTATATTTAATTGAAGGCCGTCATTTAGTCACCGAGGTTTTACAAAGTGATGCAATTACAGATTATATTGTCAGTACGCAAGAAGAGTTGGATGCCATTAGTTTTGACATTCCCGAAGATAAGTTAGTGATCGTTTCAGACAAAGTTGCGGATCGTTTGAGTGATACTGTGACGACGCAGGGTATTTTTGCCGTTGTCCAAATCCCTAACAAGCAGCGGCAAATTCAAGATCCAATTCCTGATGAAAAGGGATCCTGGCTATTTTTAGATAACATTCAAGACCCAGGTAATATCGGGACAATGGTTCGAACAGCAGATGCAGCCGATTTTGCGGGAGTTGTGTTTGGTAAAGGGACAGCTGATGTATTCAATCCAAAAGTGCAACGTGCTATGCAGGGAAGTCAGTTTCATATTCGGCTAGTACTGGGCAACCTTGATGAATGGACTCAAAGCTTTAAACAGGCGAAAATTCCGGTTTATGGAACAGAACTAAATCCGCAAGCTAAAAACTACCAAACTATTGAAAAAGCGGATGATTTTGCTTTGATCATGGGTAATGAAGGAAATGGGATGTCACCAGAGTTATTGACCCAAACAACTGCTAATTTATACATCCCAATCAAAGGAAAAGCTGAGTCTTTAAACGTGGCTGTTGCGGCTGGAATTTTGATGTTTTCTTTGAAAGATATTTAGTTTTTGTTACATTTTATATTTAGTTAGTGTTTCCTTTGCTTTTTAGCGCAAAAGTAGGTATTATATTGGTAATTCAAAATTAGTTAACTACTAAATTTAATATAAAAAAGGAAGTATTTAATGAAAATAAATGCTTGGGAACAGGATCAGGATTATCTTGAGATCGTTTCAGATTTATTAAACACTAAAGAAGTCCAAAAATTAGACCAGTTTACACAACATCATAATTACACGCGGTTGCAACATTCTATTTCAGTATCCTATCAAAGCTATTTGATTGCCAAAAAATGGCATTTAAATGATCGTGCAGTGGCTAGAGCTGGATTATTACATGATTTGTTTTATTATGACTGGCGTACCACCAAATTTGATTTGGGATCACATGCGTACATTCATCCACGAGTGGCTTTGCGTAATGCTGAAAAATTGACACCATTAACACCAATGGAAAAGGATATTATTCTTAAACATATGTGGGGCGCAACACTTGCGTTTCCCAAGTACAGAGAAAGTATTATTGTCTCGGTAGTTGATGATTATGCGGCCACACAAGAGTATTTAGGACATGTTCACAAGAAAGCCCGGTTTATGTTGAATAAAATGCAACAACGGATTTCTTCTGAGAAATAAAGAGTTATAAGGAGGAAGAGCAATGTCAGAAGCACTAAAGGTTTCCGAGCCAGTCGACAATTTTTCACTATGTCCAAAGTTTAGCCGGACATTTTCCGTCCTCGGTCAAAAATGGAACGGATTAATTATCGAAGTTTTATTAAATGAAGGTTCACAACGATTCAAGGATTTAGCACACAATGTGCCTAAGTGTAGTGATCGTGTATTGGTAGAACGACTAAAAAATTTGGAGACTGAGGGAATTGTGAATCGATTAACTCATCCAAATTCATCTTTGATTGAATATCAGCTCACTCAAAAGGGGGAAGCCTTGCGTCCAGTTATGAATGCGGTTCATGAATTTGCAGATTGTTGGTACGCAACTGAAAAGTAAAAAGTTGTTGACTATCATGCAATTTTAATCTAATATTTAAGTCGGAAAAACTATGAGGAAGAATAGTAGCTAGTGATGTTTGAAAGGAAGTATCTGCCTTAGACTGAAAGCAGATATCCAAACTAAGGCTGGTGAATTCACTTCGGAGTTATTTATTTGAAAGAATGAATCGGTAAGTCGCCGTTATTGATGCCAAGTGTGCTAACCTATTTTGTTAGTAAACCAGGGTGGTAACGCGATAACTCGTCCCTTTTTGGAGGCGAGTTTTTTTGTGCATTTTTTTAAAAAATTAGGAGGTCAGGTTATGGGATTACATGAACAGTTAGAAGAATTAAAAAAGAAATCTTTACATGAGATTTCACGTACAGATGGTCTTAAAGGCTTAGATGCCATTCGAGTCAATGTATTGGGTAAAAAGGGTCCTTTGACTGAAATTTTACGGGGGATGCGTGACATTCCCAAGACTGAACGTCCTAAAGTTGGTGAACTGTCTAACCGAGTGAGGGATAATATTACAGCAGCTATTGAAGAAAAACGGGCTGAACTGGAAAAAGCAGTAATTGCTAAAAAATTAGAAAATGAAAAAATCGATGTCACATTACCTGGAAAACCCGTTTTGCAAGGGCAACCACATGTGATTCAACAAATTATTGATAATATTGAAGACTTGTTCTTAGGGATGGGTTATCAAGTGGTTCAGGGTCCAGAGGTTGAAACTGATAAATATAACTTCGAAATGTTGAATTTGCCTAAGGATCATCCCGCTCGTGACATGCAGGATACTTTTTACATAACTGACGAAATTTTGATGCGTAGTCAAACTTCGCCAGTCCAGGCACGGACGATGGAAAAACATGATTTTTCTAAAGGCCCATTAAAAATGATTTCACCAGGTGTTGTTTATCGTCGTGATACTGATGACGCCACCCATTCCCACCAATTCCATCAAGTTGAGGGACTTGTGATCGATAAACACATTACAATGGGCGATTTAAAGGGAACTTTGGAAACTCTGGCAAAAGAACTTTTTGGTGACCGTTTTGAAGTCCGCTTACGTCCTAGTTATTTTCCATTTACGGAACCTTCTGTAGAAGCTGACGTAACTTGTTTTAATTGTATGGGTAAGGGCTGTTCAGTATGTAAGCAAACTGGTTGGATTGAAGTGTTAGGAGCCGGAATGGTTCATCCAAATGTGTTAAGAATGGCTGGTGTTGATCCTGAGGTGTACGGTGGTTATGCATTTGGCCTTGGTCCCGATCGGTTTGCGATGTTACGTTATGGTGTTGATGATATTCGGAACTTCTATCAAAATGATGTCCGTTTCTTATCACAGTTTTCAAAGAAAGGATAACAATAAAAATGAAAGTTTCTTATAACTGGTTAAAAGAATATTTTGATCTCGATGTTGATCCGAAAGTATTGGCGGAAAAGATTGAACGGACTGCAGTTGAAGTGGATGAAGTTACACGTGCTGCTGACGGCCTTAAAAAAATTATTGTGGGTTATACACTTGACGTACAGCCGCATCCAGATTCTGACCATTTGAATATTTGTCAGGTAGATGTTGGGGAAGATGAGCCCATTCAAATCGTTTGTGGTGCTCCAAATGTTGCAAAAGGTCAATATGTCATTGTGGCTATGCATGGGGCTCGAATCAAGGATAATGTCAAAATTAAACGTAGCAAAATGCGTGGACAACAATCAAATGGAATGATTTGTGCACTACAAGAAATTGGCTTTGAGGAAAAAGTCGTGCCTAAGGACTATGTCAATGGTATTTATGTTTTTCCTGAGGATAGCCATGTTAAACCTGGGGAACCAGTTTATGAATATCTGGGCATGGATGACAATGTGATTGACACTTCAGTTACACCTAATCGTGGTGACTTATTTAGCATGGATGGCAACGCCTATGAAATCGGGGCGATTTATAACAAAAAGCCGGTTATTCATCATCGTAAACTTGAAACTATCGACGAAACAACGGACATTAAAGATTTGTTGGACATTAAAATTGATGCACCAGATGATGTTCAGGCCTATCAAATGGGAATCGTTAAAAATGTAAAGATTATGCCAAGTCCATTTTGGCTTCAAGTGCGTTTAATGACAGCTGGAATTCGTCCGATTAATAACGTGGTTGATGTTACCAACTATGTTATGTTGAAATATGGGCAACCCTTACATGCATTTGATTATGATAAATTAAATACTAAAGAAATCCGTGTTGGCTATTCAGCGCAAGGAACAAAGTTTGTCACTTTAGATGGTGAGAAGCGAGAACTGCGTAGCCAAGATTTAATGATTAAAGATGGAGATAAAAACATTGCAATGGCCGGTGTTATGGGTGGCTTAGCAACGGAAATTACTGATGAAACAAAGACCATTGTCATTGAATCAGCAATTTTTGATTCCATTAAAATTCGTAAAACTGCACGTCATCATGTGCTCCACAGTGAAGCTTCAATGCGATTTGAACGGGGTATTAATCCTGCGACTGTTACAGATGCGTTGAATGAAGCACTTCAGTTAACTGCTCAATTTGGAGAAGGAAAAGCGGTTAAAAATCATCTTTCACCAGTTGATCCTAATCCCCAAAGTGTGGAAGTTACGCTTGATTTGACGCGAATTAATCATGTTTTGGGAACCGCACTTAATGTTGATGAAGTGACAAATATTCTTCACCGATTACAGTTTAATGTTCAGGTTTCTGATGAAGTCTTCAAGGTGACCGTTCCGGCTCGACGGTGGGATATTCATATTCCGGCTGACATTTTGGAAGAAATTGCGCGAATTTATGGTTATGACAACTTACCCTCAACGTTACCAACTGGTCCAACCACAATTGGGCGGTTAACAACTAGTCAGCAGGCTATTCGTAGGATCCGTGAGCTTTTGCAAGGTAGCGGCTTAAATCAAGCCATGAGCTACGGTTTAACAACTGTTCAGAAAGCAAAAATGTTCATGATGCAGGAAAGTGAAGAAACGAAGCTTGATTTTCCAATGAGTCAGGATCATGCTGTTTTACGAATGAATTTAATCAGTGGTTTGTTGGATGATGTGGCTTATAACGTTGCTCGTAAGGTAGCTAACGTTGCCTTATATGAACAAGGACGTGTCTTTTATCGTACAGCTGGCGTGGATCGCCCTAGCGAAGTTGAACATTTGGCGGGTGCAATTACCGGTTCCATGATTTCTAAGAGTTGGTATGGAAAAGAAGTTCCCGTTGATTTTTATCAGTTAAAGGGGATTGTGTCGTTACTTTTACATGACATGAACTTTGAAAAATCTGTAAGTTATGTTGCTAATCAGGATCGTCCAGAAATGCATCCAGGAAGAACGGCTGATATTTATTTAGGAGATCAGGTTATTGGTTTTATTGGTCAAGTTCATCCACAATTGGAAAAAGAATTTAAGATTCCTGAAACCTATGTCTTTGAACTTAATTTACAGGCAATCTTGGATGCACCAAAGAAGATCCAACATTATGAGCCAATTTCTAAATATCCAGCAATTACTCGGGACGTTGCCTTAGTAATTGATAAAGAGGTTTCAAATACAGAAATTGAAGCTACCTTAAGAGAAAAATCCAATCACCATTTAGAACAGATTCAACTATTTGATGTTTATTCAGGAAAACACATTCCAGAAAACAAAAAATCTGTTGCTTATACTTTAACGTATCGAGATAAACATAACACCTTAACGGAAGATGAGGTTAATAAAGAATTTGAACAAGCAATTGCGGCATTAAAAGCAGCATTTGAGATTGAAATTCGATAGTCTCTTTGAAAGTTATAGAACTTGATAGCTGATTAAAAAAATCGGCAGAGTAAACTCATTTTTAGTATAATTACAGATAATGTTTTAGGAACGGAGGAAAAAATCTTGAATAATCAAGATCAAAATGGGCAAGACAAAACGACTAGACAAAGAAAACAAACACAAGGGCACTCAATTATTAGGTGGGTCACTATTGTATTAGCCGTTGTCATCGTAGCAACTGGATTTATTGTTTATCATTATTTTTCGGGCGCTCTGGAGCCATTAAATCCAGATAGTAAGCAACAAATTCAGATTAACGTACCAGAAGGATCTTCGACACGTCAAATTGGTTCAATCTTACAAGAAAAAAAAGTCGTTAAAAGTGGTGCAGTGTTTAGTTACTATGTTAAATCTCATAACATAACTAATTTTAAAGCTGGCTATTACGTCTTAAAACCATCGATGACTTTAAATAAAATTGCCAAAAAATTACAAAAAGGCGGCAGTGCGACACCAGTTTTACTTGGTAAATATGTCTTGATTAAAGAGGGAGAAACAATTGATGAAGTTGGTAGTACGATTGAAAAATCGTCTAATTTTACGCAAAAGCAATTTATTGCGTTAATGAATGACAAAGACTTTATCAATAGTCTATATAAGAAGTATCCCGATTTGTTAGGATCAGCTATGAAGGCTTCTAACGTGCGTTACCGACTTGAAGGATATCTTTACCCAGCTACTTATTCTTTGGGAAAGAAGACTACCTTGAAGTCCGTTGTCACCCAAATGGTGGCTAAGGAAAACGATGTATTAAAGCCCTACTATGCAAAAATTAAAAAGCAAAAAATGACAGTGCAAGAAGTTCTTTCTTTGGCTGCCTTAGTTGAACGTGAAGGAAATACAACTTCTGATCGACAAAAGATTGCTGGTGTTTTTTTGAATCGTCTAGCGATTAAGATGCCATTACAATCTGATGTTTCTGTTTATTATGCGGTTAAGAAAAGCTTTGGTTCTGATTTAACAACAACTGATTTAAAAGATAAGTCACTTTACAATTTGCGGCTTCATAAGGGTTATGGTCCAGGACCAGTTAATAATCCTAGTGAAAAATCGGTTTTAGCCGTTTTGCACCCTAAGGACCGCAGTAAGGATTATTTATATTTTGTTGCTAATTTAAAAACCAGAAAAATTTACTTTTCAAAAACGTACGATGAACATTTGGCAAATGCAGCCAGTCAGGATCCAAGTAATAAATAACGGATGAGGAGTAATTCATGAATACAAATGAAAAACGACCCATTTTAATTGGTGTGACTGGCGGATCTGGTAGTGGGAAAACTACTGTCAGTCGAAAAATCTATCAAAATCTATCTGGTCATTCAATTATGACGCTCCAACAAGATTCTTACTATAAGGATCAAGCCGACATGTCCATGGAGGAACGGACGGCTGTAAATTATGATCACCCGTTGGCGTTTGATACTGATTTATTAATTAAGCAATTAAAACAGTTGTTGAACTACGAAGCAATTGAAAAACCGGTCTATGATTACACAAAATTAACACGGAGTACCAAAACGGTGCATCAAGAGCCTCGCGATGTGATTATTTTAGAAGGAATTCTTATCCTTGATGATCAAAGACTCCGTGATTTGATGGATATTAAAGTTTATGTAGATACGGATGATGATATTCGTATTATCCGCCGTATTGAACGGGATATCAAAGAACGGGAACGGACGTTAGATTCAGTGATTACCCAATATTTAGCAACCGTTAAGCCTATGTTTCATCAGTTTGTGGAACCAACCAAGCGCTATGCTGATATTATTGTCCCAGAAGGTGGTCAAAACACAGTGGCAATTGATTTGTTGACGACGAAAATTAAAGATATTCTTTCTCAAGATGGCAGAGATGGCATTTTTCGTGAGTAAGTCTATTTACAAGCCGTTTACTTCATGGTACGCTGTAAATCGTTATATTTTCATCATAAATAAGAGGTGTCTAAAAAGTGGCAAATGAAAAAACATATCCGATGACTGAAGCGGGAAGAAAAAAATTAGAAGATGAGTTGAATGAAAAAAAGACAAAAACTCGTCCAGAGGTAATTGAACGAATTAAGATTGCCCGTGGTTTTGGTGATTTGTCAGAAAATTCAGAATATGAATCTGCTAAAGATGAACAAAGTATGGTTGAAAGTCGAATCAGTACGATTGAACATATGCTTCAAAATGCAGAAATTATTGATAATAATGCAGTTGCTAAAGATGTTGTGTCTTTAGGAAAAACTGTCGAATTCAAAGAATTACCTGATGAAGAACCAGAAGCTTATACAATTGTGGGGGCTGCTGAGGCTGATCCAATGTCTGGCAAGATTTCCAATGACTCACCAATTGCTAAGGCCTTGTTAGATCACAAAGTGGGCGACCAAGTTGTGATTGCAACTCCAGGTGGCGATATGAACGTCGAAATTTTGAGTGTCAAAGCTGAATAAGCAAAAGTGAGAGGAAAAGGCGGGTAGTTCTGAACTTAGCCAAGATTTGTGAATGGTCCGTACTTTGGATTATTTGTTAACCGTGGCTAAGTGGAAAAATTCGCCTTTTTTCATATTTTAGAAATAATATTAGAAATAATATTAGAAATAATAAATAAAGAGACCTAACAAAAACTGCTTTTGTCAGGTCTCTTTTTATTTTGGTCACAAATTTTTAGCAAAAAAGAAACTTACCAAAGCCTTTAATCACTTTTGATAAGTTCTTTTATAGAATTTCAACCTATTCTTTTGTTTGCCTAAGTCGCCGCTTATTTAACCAGAGATAACAAAGGACAATGAGCAACGCTACTAAAGTCACAATGAGACCGGTAAAGAGATAAGGTGGCCAGTAAGTAAGTACAATTTTATGCGTACCGGGGGTCAATTGAATACCACAGAATGTCTTAGCAATTTTGATAACCTTAGCTGATTTACCATCCACCGTTGCATGCCAGCCTTTTCCATAAGGAACGGTTGTCATTAAGAAATCATTTTTCTTAGTCACCGTAATTTTTCCCTTAATTTGGTGGCTGTTGTGTTGTGTAACCTTTAATGGGGATGTGCTCAACGTTTTTTGAATCTTGGTAAATTTCGTTTGATTTAAGTGATATAAAGTGAAATTTTCAAGCCATAAACTCATTTTTTTGAGTTGAATTTTCAAAGTCACGGTTTTCCCTTTACTATGATTTGCAAAGTTGACCACTACTGTATTCCGATAAGGCGAATACTGAGTGAGTGACTTTCCATTGATTGTAAAGGTTGCATTATCCGGATTTAAATCCTGACCAAACGTAAGATAATACGCACCGTTTGTTTTTGGGGTAAACTTAAAAGTTACAATTCCGGGTTTTGATAAACTGTTTTTCTTCAAAACACTACCAGTCAACTTAGTCGTTTGATTAATATTCTGGAAAATAACTTCATTAAAGTTTTCTGAAGTGAAAAGTTTAGAACTTGTGTGGCCAGCTAGTGTACTGTAAAGTTGTGACTGATACTGAATGGTATCTAACTTGCTTCCATCAAAGTTTTTCACCAAACTTGAGGCACCAAAGCCAACAGACAAGGCGTATGGGTTTTTATACGTTTGGGTCAAACTGTCTTGGCCAACTAATTTATAGGCAGATAAATCTGGTCGATAAGTTAGTGCCGGTAAAGTTGGATCAGTTGTTGAAGCTGCTGATGAACCGGGGAGAGTCGATTCAATATTTTTAGACCAGTATTTCATTCCTAGCAAGCTGTCCGTAATCAAAGTTCCGTTGGAGTACGTGACAAAACCATCTCCATCTGGTTGACCAATTTTTTGCATAAAGTTTGGAATTTGAGTTTCAAAGGTTGAACTAAAGTGAGAACCACCATTATATGCGGCCTGCATCGAATCGTCTTTAGTTCGCATATAGGTTGTCCCGATCCGATAGAAGCCTGAGTCTTTGTTTTGAATTTTGCTGGTTGTTTTATCAATTTCTGTTGTATAGTTACCAAATTCAGATTGAGAAACATATGATAAGTTATTTAATGATAAACAAGCGTTAACGAAGACATCTAGCACAATTAAAACGGTGATTAACCAGCCAGACTTAGGCCTTTGTCGAAGAAGCACAAAGGCCAGTAACCCTAGTGCAACGAATAAGCAGCCAATTAAGAAATTATTTTGATCGACATATTTTTTGAAACTAGATAAATTCAAGTAGAGGTAAACTAAACCGCTTAAGAAGATAAGGCCTGTGATGATTAGGCTACGATCACTAAATGTTGGTTTCGAGAATAAGTATCTGGCTGCTAAAAAGATAATCCAGAAACAAACAAGAAAACTAAAACGGTATGGATACCACCATGGAAATTGCATGGCATGCCAAAACAGATCTAAAGGCTGAAAACAAAGCGAAAAAAGCAGGAATAACGTAATGATTTCCGAAGTAATTCGTTCCCGTAGTTTTAAGTTGTGATTTGTAAAATAGAGCGCGAAACCAATTAAACAAAAGGCGCCTACAAAAATGTTTGGTAAACCACTTGGCATCTGTTCAAAATTGAAGGTTCCGGGTAATAATTTACTGAGCATTTTAAATGGGAAGTACTCAAATTTAAACTTCACACTTGTTTCAGTGTACTGGACCTTGCTTTGTGTCAAGATGTAAAAGGTAGGCATCAATATCCAAGAAGCGAAACCACCCGAGAGGAGGGCGCCACCTACAAATCGTTTCAAATCTGTGAAGGTCGTTTTAAATGAGGTATAATGTTGTGCGCTAGCAAAGGCAAAATATAAGACACTAAAAATACATATCATGTATGCCATATAGTAGTTAATGATTAACATTAGCGATAACCACAAAACAAACCAACGAATTTTACCCGTTTTAAAAATTTGTTCAATTCCTAAAATAATTAGAGGTAAAAGGATGGGGGCGTCCAGCCAAATCAAGTTTAGTTGATTGGCAATGCTGAATCCCATTAAGGCATAGGCAGTTGACAATCCGGGCACAAGCCAAGAAACTTTTGGATACATTCTTTGAAGCAAAATTGCAAAAGTAAGACCGGCAAATGCGTATTTTAAGATGGTAATGATAAAAATTCCAGTTGTGATGGTTTTCCCTGGGAAAAATAGCAAGATGAGGTTAAATGGGCTCATTAAATAATAGGCCCACGTTCCCGTCATGTCTCCACCAATTGCTTTTGAAAAAGAATAGAAAAAAGCAGTTGGGTCATGGAGAATCGTGTGACGGAAATAGGCAAAGAGGTCAACATATTGCTGACCTAGGTCAACAGTTAATAAACTGCTTGAGCCAAATGGCGCCATTTTCCGATAAATAAAATAAACAGCCATCAAAATTAGCGGAATTAAAAAACTAACTAGAAGTTGCTGTTTATGTGAGTTAACAAGGTGTTTGGTGTGTTTGAGACTAGTTCTTTGCATCATATTCCTCTTTTCGCAATTACTTTTCTTAGCATACCACATTGACTAAGATAATCTAAAAATGTGAACAAGTTATAGAAGCAGTTTGATTTTTTTGTTAGAATGATGAAGTAGCGTGAAGGAGCTTAAGATTTTGAAATCAAATAAAGAATCATCTAAAATTCGTAAAACGAAATCAGAACTACCATTTCGGCTCAATCTCATTTTTATTATTGTTGTCATTCTGCTAGTCACCTTAATTGGGCGACTTGCCTATTTGCAGATCTTTAATGGATCCAAATATGTGGCGGATGTTGATCGAACTGATACTACAGTCGAAACTAGCAATGTGCAACGAGGTGAAATTTATGACTCAACCGGAAAAGTTCTGGTGGGAAATAAATCGCACCAAGCTATTCAATATACCAAGGGGGTTAATGTTTTATCCTCAACATTGAGAAAGACAGCTAATCGATTAGGCCGGTATATGAAGGTCTCAACCTCGACACTTTCCGCTCAAGATGAAGCGGATTACTATTTGGCCAAAACTTCTAATTTAAAAAAAGTAGAAAATAGTATAAAGAATCACAGTGATTATGGAAGCAAAGCCCTTTATAATTTAGCGGTTGAGAAGGTTAAAAAGACTGTCAATTTAACAAAAACAGAACAAAACGCGGCCAAAATTTTTAGTCTCATGAATGGTGCCTATGAATTATCAACGGTTTATCTGAAAGAATCCGGTGTTTCTACTAAGGAAGTTGCAGAAATTGGTGAACATTTATCAGAACTACCTGGGGTTAAAGTGGGAACCAGCTGGTCTCGTGATTATCCACAAGGAAGTTCGATTAAGAGTATTGCCGGAACGGTTTCGAGTGCTAAGGTTGGTTTGCCAAGTGACGAGGTGAACATTCTCTTGGCGCAGGGCTATTCGCGTAACGATAGTGTCGGCCAGAGCTATTTGGAAAAAGAATATGATTCTATTCTGAAAGGAACCAAATCGCAAACACGAGTCGAAGTTAGCGGAAACAGCACGATTAAAAAAGAAGTTAAACAATATGCTGGTAAAAAGGGTGATAATCTTGTTCTTTCTATCAATGCTGCTTTTCAGCAAAAGATTCAACAGTATGTTCGCTCAGCCACATCAAGTGCTGGTGGAGAGTCAACTGGCGCATACGCGGTTGTCATGAATCCAAATACTGGAGCGGTTATTGCTTTAGCTGGTGCTGATCGTAATACAAGTACAGGAAAGCTGACAAATAATGCGCTGGGAACGATCAATGAGCCAATCGTCATGGGGTCCGTTGTCAAGGGTGCTATGGTGTCTGGCGCCTTGATGGACGGTGTAATTACACCAACGAATAGCACTTTAACTGATCAGCCAATTAAACTTGCTGGTACGAGTGCAAAGGCATCGTGGTTTAATAAAACAGGGAGCGCCAACATGAAGGTAACGGCTTCAACAGCGCTAGAAGTATCTTCTAACTCGTACATGATGCAGTTGGCAATGAAAGAAGCTGGCTTTAATTATTCTTCAGGAACAAGTTTATTAGGGATGAAATCAAGTATTTTTACAAAAATGCGGGGTTATTTTGAACAATTTGGTTTAGGTACTTACACAGGAATTGATATTCCAGGGGAATCATCTGGATATCAAGGACCAAGTGGTGAAAGCAATATAGGTAAAGCGCTAGATTTATCTTTTGGAAACTACGATGCTTATACCACAATTCAAGTTGCACAATATATGTCTACCATTGCAAATGGCGGATATCGTTTGGCGCCGCATGTTGTTTCTCAAGTTAGAGGCACAAATTCTAAAGGTGGTTTGGGAACAGTTGAGGAAACGATTGAACCAAAGACGTTAAATTACATTGATGATACAGCTGCTGAAAAGAAAGTTGTTACTGATGGCTTATATAAAGTTGTCCACGGAACAAATACCTATAAAACTGGTGGTTCGCTGGCAAGTATTAGTCCTGAGATTTCTGCAAAGACAGGTACAGCCGAAACAACTACAAATGGTAAAACGACCGTCACACTAAGTTTGGCTTCTTATGCACCATCAAAAAATCCAAAAGTAGTTGTGGCAATTGCAATGCCAGGTTTAGGAGAAAGTGCTGAGAGCAATAATATTGCCCTTGCTAAGAAGGTCTATGCAGCCTATTGGAAGATGGTTGAAAGTACTTCAACAACAAAGAGTAGTTCCAAATAAATTAGATTTTGACAATTGGTTATAAGTCAATAGGCTGTTTGATTAAGCGGTTTTGGGGGAATCTTTGAAACATGCTTGCGTCATTAAGTATTATTGTGGTATCATATCTTAAGTTGAGGGCGCAACGCCCATCAGAATTTATAGTTGGGAGGTTGGAGCCATGCGCGTACACATTACATTAGAATGTACAGAATGTCATAACAGACAATATCTATCAAGCAAGAATAAGCGTAACAATCCGGATCGTTTGGAGTTAAATAAGTATTGCCCACGTGAAAGAAAGGTTACATTACACCGCGAAACCAAATAAGATTGGACAAAATGATCGAATTTTGTTCCGATCTTTTTTATTAGTTTTAAAAAACGTGAATTGAGGAATGCCGATGCAACCAGAAAAAAAGAAGCAACGTACAGTTCAATTGGGTCGACTGCAAAGTCTGGATAAAGCAAAAAAAAAGCAGGAATCCGCTAGGTTATATAACCAACTTTTCAGCAGTTCAGAATGGGAGAATTCTTCTGTGATTGCTACAACCATGAGTGGGGGTATCGAAGTGGATACAACACCAGTTATTAAGCAGGCAACTTTGGAAAGCAAAACCATTGTGATTCCGAAAACGTTGCCAAATTGGCAAATGGAATTTCAAATTCTGGATTTCCAAACACAATTGGTTAAGAGTAAATTCGATGTTTTAGAACCCGAAAATGGGATTACTGTTTCAAAGGACAGCATTGACTTAATTCTCGTTCCTGGGTTAGGATTTGCGGACGCAGGAAACTTTCGTCTGGGTTTCGGTGGTGGCTATTACGACCGTTTTTTGGACGACTATTCTGGTAAAACAATCAGTTTAGTGCTGAGTGTCCAACATTTTGAGCAACCAGGATGGCCAGTCGAATCACATGATATTCCTATTCAAACCTTGATTAAAAGTGAGGTAAACTAATGCAACAAACTTTAAAAAGGTGGGACCGACAGCCATATATGACAATTGGTTTAGTTATAATCAATTTTATTGTATTTGGGTTAATGACGATCAATGGTGGTTCCGAAAACACCCAAACGTTACTCCAATACGGTGCTGTTTTTAAACCTTTAATTGTGGAAAATGGTGAGTGGTGGCGGCTAATCGCCGGAATGTTTATTCATATTGGTCTCACTCATATTGTTATGAATATGGTGACTTTATATTTTGTTGGTATGCAAATTGAAAATTTGTTTGGTCATTTTAAATTCTTACTGATCTATTTTATTGCTGGAATATTTGGTAATTTGGTAAGTTTGGTTTTTGGAAATCCACTTTCATTGTCGGCCGGCGCAAGTGGGGCAATTTTTGGTCTATTTGGCGTTTGGCTAATGTTAGGAGAGTCTTTCCATGCTAATCCGTACATCCATGTTATGGCCCGTCAGCTTGGCTTATTCGTTGTTTTGGCTCTGGCTTCGAGCTTGTTGGAGTCTGGAATTGATATCTATGCTCATATTGGCGGTATATTAGCTGGATTCTTGAGTGGTTATCTTGTGGGGGTTCCTAAAATTGGTAAGGTTGAGATTCCAAAACGAATTGTGGCAACAGTTGCACTAGTTGTTTTGTTTGCGGTTACTTTTGGAAAGCTAATTTACCAGTAGTCTTCTTAAAATAACGTTTACAAATCTAATTTTATCTGTATAATTAATTGGGATGATGTCTATGAAAACACTTTATGATGTGCAACAGTTACTCAAAAAGTTTGGAATTTATGTCTATGTGGGTAAACGCATATGGGACATTGAATTAATGAGTATTGAACTGAAACATTTACACGATGCCGATGTGGTGGAGAATCAAACCTACGTTAAAGCGGTTATGATTCTGCGACGTGAACATCATTTAGAAGAGGTTCGTGCAAAAGAGCCAAACAAATTATATTAATATTGGAGGAAACAAACAATGGATCGCAAGTTGATTGGGGTTGACCTTGGTGGGACAACCATTAAGTTTGCTATTTTAACAGACGCTGGAGAGGTTCAACAAAAGTGGAGTGTGGAAACTAACATTTTAGATGAAGGTAGCCATATTGTGCCAGATATTGTGGAATCAATTAATCACCATATTGATCTTTACAATATGAATAAAGATCAATTTATTGGAATCGGTATGGGAACACCAGGAACAGTTGACCGTGAAAATGGAACAGTTGTTGGAGCTTATAACCTAAACTGGAAAACAACTCAACATGTAAAAGCCGATATTGAAGCTGGTACGGGCATTAAATTTACAATGGACAATGATGCCAATGTTGCTGGCCTTGGTGAACGCTGGAAGGGTGCTGGTGAGAACGGTACTAATGTTTCCTTTGTAACTTTAGGAACTGGAATTGGCGGTGGCTTAATTGCCGATGGTCAGTTACTCCACGGGATTGCTGGAGCAGCTGGCGAAATTGGTCATGTGACTGTTGAACCTAATGGGTACTTGTGTACTTGTGGCAAACGAGGATGTTTGGAACAATATGCATCCGCCACAGGTGTGGTCCATGTAGCTCGTGATATGGCGGAAGAATTCTCTGGTGATTCAGAGTTAAAACGCCAAACTGATGATGGCCAAGATATTACATCTAAGTTAGTATTTGATCTAGCTAAAAGTGGCGATACTTTGGCTGTTCGAGTAGTCGACAAGGTTTGTTACTACTTGGGATTGGCTTTAGGCAACCTTGCTAATACTTTGAATCCTGAGAGCATTGTTATTGGTGGCGGCGTTTCTGCTGCAGGAGATTACTTGTTAAAACAAGTCGATCATTATTTCCAAGAATTTGCATTTACTACAGTTCGTAACTCAACAAGCTTGAAATTAGCTCGTTTAGGCAATGATGCCGGCGTTATCGGTGCGGCTTCATTGGCATTAAGCTTTAACTAAGAATGTTTGAATTAAGCCGGTATTGGGATTTTCCCAAACGGCTTTTTTATTTTTTCTAGACTAGGCAAAGTGCTAATTTATGTGTAAAATGAAATTGGTTGACATAGGAGGAATGTACAGTGGTTTTTGGTGCAAGTTCAAAAGCAAGTTTTATAATTAATACGATTTTGATTATTTTGATTGTGGCTTATTTTGTTTATCAAGGGTATGTAGTCTGGAAACGTGGCCGAGTTGCAAAAGTATTGGACGAGGAAGATTTTCAAGAAGGCATGCACAAAGGACAAGTTATTGATTTACGTGAGAAAAAGGATTTTGATGCCGGTCATATATTGGGTGCTCGTAACATCCCATATTCAACATTAAAAAGTCGTTTTCAAGAAGTTCGACCTGATTTACCAGTTTACATTTATGATCAGGGCCGTAGTTTGAGTTCGAGAGCTGCAATATTTTTAGCAAAGAAAAGCTATAAACAGCTTTTTATCCTTCGGTATGGTTTCCAACGCTGGAATGGCAAAACCAAAAAGAAAGATTAATTAAATCTGAGGTAAAGAGTCATTGAGGTGAATGTGTGTATTGTCATCCTTTAATAATCTTTATCTCTTTTTTTATTAGAAAGAAATCCTAAGTATGTTAATGTTAAGCCAACAAAAAAAGACTGAATCTTCAGTCTTTTAACCTTAAGGGAAGTTAACCGTTATGTGCTGAACGTTGTTTTCGCATGGCACGCTTACGATTTTCGGTTGCACGATTTTCCTGATCCTCAATTGGTTGAACGATAACTTTGTGGAAGGTATAGAGAGCGGCGGCGGCAGCACCGATAACGGAAAAGCCACCAACGATAAAGCCTTTAGTAAAATTTTTCATGTTTGAAACCCCTTTCTATCTTTGGTTACCTTTATTATGACTGCTTTTGATTAAAATATCCAGTAAATTAAGTGAACGGGAATGATTTTATGTTAACAAAAATAATTGCTCATCGTGGAAGTAAAGGAATTCGTCCTGAAAATACGTTGCCAGCATTTGAAAAAGCCATTGAAGAGGGAGCGGACGGGATTGAAACGGACGTCCACATGTCAAAGGATGGTCATTTGATTATCATGCATGATGAAACAGTGGATCGGACAACAAGTGGAACGGGAAGAATTTACGATAAAACACTTATGGAATTAAAGCAACTAGATGCGGGAAGTTATTTTGGTTATGAATACTTGGGTACGCGGATTCCAACCTTAAATGAAGTTGTCCAATTATTAATTAAAAAAAGATTTACGGGTCTTTTTAATTTAGAACTTAAGACCGATAAAATTCAATATCCTGGAATTGAGGAGAAAGTCTCGGCGTACATGAATCAACAAAAAGTTCCCTTTCAAATTGTGTATTCTAGTTTTCATCCACAATCACTTGTGAAAATGCATGCGCTAAATCCGTCTATCGAGTACGCAAGTTTGTTTAAGGTACAGACTAAGTTTGCTCGGAAGTTTTACCGAAGCCGGATTGTCAAAGACTGGCACCCGGATATTCGTTGGGTTCGTGCGCATCGATTCTTCTTGCCACATGTCCAGTTGCGACCGTGGACGGTGAATAGCTCAGAGGATATGCGCTACTGTTTCAAGCGACATTTTGATGGGATTATCACTGATTATCCAGGTCGCGCAGGAATCATTCGTCAAGCAATTCAAGGTGGTTAAATAACATGAATAAAGTATTAGCGATTGTTGGGCCTACTGCGGTTGGCAAAACAAGTTTATCTTTAACACTAGCTAAAAAATTTGATGGTGAAATTATTTCCGGTGATTCCATGCAAGTTTATCAGGAGCTAAATATTGGGACGGCTAAAATTTCCAAGCAGGATCAACAGGGGGTTGCCCATCATTTAATTGATATTTGTAAAATTGATCAGCGCTTTTCAGTTTCAGATTTCAAAAAGCAAGCAGCTGAACAGATTAAACAAATCACTTCTAGAGGACATTTACCAATTATAGTTGGTGGAACTGGCTTTTATTTGCAAGCTCTGTTAGAAGATCTCTCCTTGGGAAATGATACCTATGACTCGAGTGAGAAGACACGAAATAAGTGGCATGAGTATGCGAAGAGCCATTCTCAAAAGGAGTTATGGAGAAAATTAAATGCCATTGACCCCAAGGCTGCGGAAAAAATTCCCGTCACTAACGAAGTAAGAGTGGTTCGGGCACTCGAAGTTTTTGATAAAACTGGTCACTTATTTTCGGAACAAAATGACGATAGTAAAACAATTTATGATGCGTTATTGATTGGTCTCAATACAGATCGGAAGTTGCTGTATAAGCGGATTAATCAGCGTGTAGATTTAATGGTAGCTGATGGCTTGGAAGATGAAGCAAAGTGGTTGTACGGGCAAGGTGGACAGGATCTGCCGGCTGGGAAAGGAATCGGGTATCGAGAATGGTATCCTTATTTTGAAAATCACCTTTCTAAAGAACTTGTGATTGAAAAAGTTAAACAAAATTCTCGCCATTATGCCAAGCGGCAATTAACATGGTTTCGAAATAAAATGGATGTAAATTGGTTTGATATCATTCGGCAACCGGATGAAGAACAGCAAATTATTTTAAAGATTCAAAAATGGGTTAGGAGAAATGAACGATGAAATGGACAGATGGTTTAGACGGTAAATTAGTTGAGTTAGTGCAAGAGGTTGATCAACAGATTGCACCTAAATTGGCGGAAATTGATGAACAAGTACTTTTTAATCAGAAAAAAGTTTTGGATGCTTTTCGAAAAGAAAAGATTTCTGAAGAAGAACTAAATGGTTCAACGGGATATGGCTATGATGATAGCGGACGGGATGCTTTAGATGCGGTTTATGCGGACGTGTTCAAAACAGAAGATGCAATGGTCCGACCACAAATTATTTCTGGAACGCATGCGATCAGTACAGCATTGTGGGGGATGCTTCGACCTGGAGATAAGCTATTATATGTAACTGGCATGCCCTATGATACGGTTCAAGAAGTTATTGGTCTAACGGGTAAGAAAAATTCCGGATCTCTTAAAGACTTTAATATTAAGTTTGATTATGCCGATCTTGATGCGGAGGGGCATTTTTCTGAAACTAATGTTCAAAAGAAATTATCCAGCGATGTTAAGGTTGTAGCCATTCAACGTTCAAGAGGTTATGCAACTCGGGAAAGTTTTACGGTCGCTCAGATTGCAGACATGATTCGATTCATTAAATTGCTCAAACCAGACGTTAAAATTTTTATTGATAATTGTTATGGCGAATTTTCTGAAATTAGTGAACCTACTGAATTTGGTGCCGATGTGATGGCCGGGTCTCTTATTAAGAATGCAGGCGGTGGTCTGGCCAAGACTGGTGGCTACATTGTTGGTAAAAAAGATTTGATTGAACAAATCGGGAATCGTTTAACAACTCCTGGATCAGGGAAAGATGAGGGTGCTACCTTAAATACATTAGAGAGTATGTTTCAAGGATTCTTTCAGGCACCAAATGTAACGGGAGAGGCAATTAAGGGTGCCATATTTGAAAGTGCTATTCTTGAAAAATGTGGGCTAAATGTCAGTCCTAAATGGAATGCACCACGCACAGATTTAATTCAAACCGTTAATTTTGGCAAACCGGATTCAATGGTCAAGTTTGCCGAAACAGTCCAACATTATTCACCAATTAATTCATATGTGGATCCAGTTCCAAGTGAAATGGGAGGTTATGATGACAAGATTATTATGGCTGCCGGTACGTTTGTTCAGGGTGCTAGTGTTGAGTTTTCTGCAGATGGTCCAATTCGTCCACCATACACTTTGTACATCCAAGGCGGTTTGACTTATGCGCATGTGAAAATTGCAATTACAGAAGCTGTTTCAACTTTATTCTTTTAAACAAGCGTCTCATGTCATATCTTGTGACATGAGACGTTGACTTTAATTGGCTGCATTGATAGAATGAACTTGTTTTTGAAAGGAGGGGTGTCATGATGGAAAAACAACTCCAACGATCACGAGCAGTTTTACCGATCGGAACAGTCATGAAGTTGACAACTTTGAGTGCACGGCAGATTCGTTATTATGAAACACAGGGATTAATAAAACCTGCGCGTAATGAAGGTAATCGCCGTCAGTTTTCATTAATTGATATAGATCGCTTACTTGATATTAAAGGCTATCTTGACGAGGGCTTTAATATGACTGAAATTAAGCGTGTTTATGAAAAACAAGCCAAACATCAACAAAAAGAGCGTAAAGCATTAGAAAAACCAGTAACTGATGAAGATGTTCGTCAAGTATTACAACATGAATTTTTATCAATTGCAGGATTAAATCATGGAAGTGAACCAAGTTTTCCATCTGATGACCTTTCCAAAAAATAAGAATAGGAGCGATATACATGGCAAAGCAACAATATACCAAAGATGAAATCCGCAAGATGGCAAAAGAGGAAAATGTTCGATTTTTAAGATTGATGTTTACCGATTTATTTGGGATTATTAAAAACGTTGAGGTGCCAGTTAGTCAGCTAGATAAATTGCTTGATAACAAATTAATGTTTGATGGTTCTTCAATCGATGGCTTTGTGCGCATTGAAGAAAGTGATATGTATCTTTATCCTGATCTTTCAACTTGGATGGTTTTTCCGTGGGGAAATGAACATGGAAAAATTGCTCGTGTCATTTGTGAAGTTTATACGCCAGATGGTGAACCCTTCGAAGGTGATCCTCGGAATAACCTAATTCGTGTTTTAAAAGAAATGCGTGAAGCAGGATACACGGATTTTAATATTGGGCCAGAGCCTGAATTCTTCTTGTTTAAGTTAGATCCAGAAACCGGGAAACCAACTACTAATTTAAACGATAAAGGTAGTTACTTTGATTTGGCGCCAATGGATCTTGGTGAAAATTGTCGTCGTGATATCGTTCTAGAACTTGAAAACATGGGCTTCGACGTGGAAGCTTCTCATCATGAAGTTGCGCCTGGTCAACATGAAATTGATTTCAAGTATGCAGATGCTTTAGCAGCTGCAGATAATATTCAAACGTTTAAACTGGTTGTGAAGACGGTAGCTCGTAAATATAATTTGCATGCCACCTTCATGCCAAAGCCACTGGATGGTATTAATGGCTCAGGGATGCATTTAAACATGTCTCTTTTCCATAATAAGGGCAATGCTTTTTATGATGAAAAGAATGACTTGCAGTTATCTCAGGAAGCTTATTGGTTCTTAGGAGGATTATTAAAACATGCTCGGAGCTTTACCGCTGTTTGTGATCCAATTGTGAACTCCTATAAACGTTTGGTACCTGGATTTGAAGCCCCAGTATACGTGGCTTGGTCAGGTAGTAACCGTTCGCCATTAATTCGAGTCCCAAGCAGTCGTGGGTTGTCCACTCGCCTCGAATTAAGGAGTGTTGATCCTAGTGCTAATCCTTATCTGGCAATTGCAACTGTTCTAGAAGCTGGTTTGGATGGAATCCGTAACAAGATTGAACCACCTAAGTCAATTGATCGTAATATTTATCGGATGGATGAGGCTGAGCGAAAAGCAAATCATATTGATGACTTACCATCTACATTGCATAATGCTTTAAAGGCTTTCGAGGCTGATGATGTGATGGAAAAGGCTTTAGGAACACATATTTATCAGAGCTTTTTGGAAGCTAAGCGATTAGAATGGGCCTCTTATCGACAAGAAGTTACACAATGGGAACGAGATCAATATTTGGAACAGTACTAATCTGATTAGAGAATATATAATGATCAATTGCCAAGACTTAATTGTCTGGCAATTGATCATTTTTTTAAACTTTTTAAAAATTTATCATGAGTTTTAAACCTTTTTTAGTCATGATCAGATTTATCTGTTAAAATTTAGTAAGGAATAAGAAAAATCCTTTGTTGATTCCTCAGTTATTTGTTACATTAGAGGTAATCAATAATGTAGGGGATACTTACAAAATTAGGAGCGATACACATGAGTGATGAAGAAAACACGATTGAATCTCAAGAACAGCCAAACGCAAAGTTAAAACAGAGTCTTTCAGGTAAAATCGCTTATTTGAATGCGTTACAAGACGCAGTTGATCAACAAGATGATCGGTTAACATATGAATTACTAGATCCAGAACGTTATCATACTGAAATTTCAAGTACCAATGAAGCGGCAAAAAGTGGTTATTTCAGTTTGGTGGATGATGTACGAAGTCAAATTGCTCATTATTTGAGCTATCAATTAATTGACTACTTAGCTGAAATTTATCCATTCTTTTACTACCGAGAAATTGCTGAAGGAGAATTCAAAATTCTTTTCGGTAATTGGTGGGATCGTCGTGAATTTGGGTATTTAGATGTTTTAAATCTTGAATTTCAATTTGATAAGGACGAGTATCAAAAGTTATCTGGAACTTTCCAGTTGGATGCCAACAACAAACATTTGAATACAGAAAACATTGCTAAAATTTCAGAAGAAAACAAGCAATTAGAAACGTTACTTAGCAATCAGGATCAACGTGATTCACGTAAGGCACAGTTACGTGATCAATTGGCGGACACGAGTTCTAACAGTTCATTTTGGGAAAGCGGCAAGGTCAAAGAAGAACGCCAGGCGCTTAAAGATGAATTAACTAAGTTAACTGAAGAGGATCAAAAGGCTGCCGATGCTCGAAATACAATGAAGAGTAATGAAGATCGAATTTTGGCTCTTTCAAAAGAAGACACAATCTTAAGTTACGAAAAACAAGCAATCAAACAGGCCTTTGGAAGTTTTGAGTCGTTTACTAACCATTCAAAAAAACTATATTCTGATTATTTAACAAGCTTGATTGGAAAGGAAAAGGTGCGTGCTGATGAGTAATGAATCTTTGAATCCTTCAAGCTTGACGACAAATGGTCGATTAGTTGCATATAGTGATTCTCTAAAAGCTGGTTTGCAACATGGAATTGAGTTTACCAAGTTATTTGATCAGTTGACTAATACCAAGGATGCCAATGAGCTTTTGGCCGCTTCCACGGCTTTATTTGACTTTCAGATGGATACTGACTATGTTGTTTATCCTCACAAATATGATGCGAATGATTATTACCTCATTTTTATGAGTCGGTTGTTAGAATTGCATGATGATAAAGATGCCGTCCTAAATTCTCGTGAGGATAATCTTAAGGCTGATACTCTTTTTCAGACTTTTCCAAGTATTGATGATTCGGAAGAGTTCCATTTTGAGCAACGACCAAATCAGGATGGTGCGTTTTATGTGGAACAAAATAGTCACCAAGTTATTTTTTCTTTGAACTTAAGAGAAAAAACGATGTACTTTAATTCGGACACCATTACAAAACTCTTTATCACAGAGTGGAGTGGCAAATCAGATAACGAGGCCGTAACGAATGCGGTTGATTTGTTCATTCAATTTGGAAAATATCTGGTGGCTGATTTTGGGTTTAATGTTGATTTCAATATGTTAGATGCTTCTAATGATAAAAAGTATGTGCTTGCTAAAACTGATTTATCTGAACAGATTATGGATAAATTATTTGTGGCTACAGCAGATAACAATTTAATGTTGCAAAATATGGATGCTGTTCAAGGGGCTTTCTTGGACCTGGGCAATCAAATTATCTTTAGTCTGTATAAAGAAGTAGCTGCTGATGGTAGTGGTCATTGGGTGATTACAGTTCAGGATCCTGCCGAGAAGTATTCTCTTTTTGAAATATTTAATCAATTTGCATTTTTGAAGAAGTGGTTCTTGGACAATCTTGATGAATTACAAATCGGTTCAAAAATGTCTTAAGAGTAGGTGGAAAAATTGTTGGATATTCCTAAAATGATGCAATCTTCTATTCAATTAGACAGAAGCATTGCCGAGGAAAAGGGACTGACACTTAGTTGGCCTGCACGAATTAAAAATACTTTACTTTCTTTAGATGTTGAACTTTCGGAAGTTGCCAATACTTCTGAATGGTTTAAAGTTTGGAAAGCGCACAAAGGCAAACATGACGAAGGAAAAACAATTCGTGAAACGTTGTTAGTTGAGTATGTGGATGCGATTGATTTCTTTTTACTGTTTGCCAGTCAAAAGCAATGGGTTGAAAATGTTGATCTGACCCCAGAACAATTCCAAAAACTAGAAACTAGTTCGGTAAAATTAGATTTAACGGATACCTATTTGGCAATTAAATCTATGTTGTTCAGTAGTTTTGTAAGTAACCGACCGGATAACTTTCGGCATGCTTGGCATTTGTATTTAAAAATGGGCATGGCGGGTTTTGGTTTTTCTGCTGACGAAATTGAAAGGGCTTTTGATCAGAAGAATAAAATCAATTATCAACGACAAGAAAATAATTACTAATGAATCAAACAAAAAAGAGACCCCATGAGGTCTCTTTTTGTCTGTGTACTTCATTATATTTCTACAATACAATCGCTTAATTAATTGTTCTTAATGGTTTTATGTTTTGAGCGTGGCTGAGATTGTGGAAACAAAGAATCCCAATCGTTTATCACTTGAACAATAACCGCAAAAATAAAAATAATAAGAATGATCATCAATGGTCCCATAGAAACGCCTCCATTCGAATTTTACATTTTCATTATGACAATGTTACAGTAATGTTTCAAATGATATGCTCACGGGTTTTACAACCATAATATGTTTGAAAATAAGAGCAATATTTGTCGTTAGAACTCAAAAGAAGCTGAAAAATTATTTTTCAGCTTCTTTAAATTATGGACAAACTATTGTGTGGTGCCCACATTATTCAATTTTTGTTGAGCCTTAGTATCTTTGATGAATTGGTTATAAACTTTTTTTCGATTTGCAGATTGTTTAGTGATTGGATTTATGATCAAATGAATGACTTTATAAAATTCGGTACTAATTGATCCAGAAAGATCATCATCAAATCCATAATGATTTTGGTAAGCATTCTTAATGATATTTTTAATGCTCTTATCATTAGTAATCAGGAGTTCGCGTAATTTTTTCTTATCTTGTTTAGTCATATTCTTGCTGGCTTCTTTATTCAATTTGTTGACAGCTGAATAAATATTTTGGGCCGTCCCTGGTTTTTCAGAATCAAATTTTTCTAGAGATTTCAATAGCTGATTGACATATTTTTTATCAGTCTGTACTTGATTATATTTTTCAGAACTAATGACGACCGTGCCATACACTTTGTTACGGCTACATCCGGTTAAAAATAATCCTAGGATGAGAAAGGGAATTAACCAGTAAATTTTCTTTTTCATTTCATCAACTTCCTTCGTTCTTGCTATCCCTATGATACCTAAAAATGATGCAGAATGAAAGCATTTACTTAATACTTCCGTCGAATTAATCAAATTAATGGTAGGTTAGTAGTTTACTTATGGTCAGAGTAAAACACGGTTACGGTATTGACGAACTTTTTTTTTTAACTTATAATCAAAAGCGCGGACCGGTAGCTCAGCTGGATAGAGCATCCGCCTTCTAAGCGGAGGGTCGTGAGTTCGAACCTCACCCGGTTCATTGGAAAACCGTGGATACAGTTATTAAAATCAAGAATACCAATGTAATGGCATTCTTGATTTTTTGTTTTGCAAAAAATTACTGTTTGCAAATCTTTGTTTCACGAAAAAGGCTTTGATTAAATTTTGGTTTAAATATAGGGGAGAAAAGATGAAGAAGCGAAAGATAAATTGGTTGGTGGCGATTATCGTTATTGTCGCGTCACTATTTGGTGTTAATCAACGACAAATTGGCCAGTACGTTAGCCAATACAACAGTCACGAAACCAGCTTACCCACCAAACAAACAACTGTACAAAATGTTGCAGATAAGAATTTAAGTCAATTAACTTTTAAAAGTGGATCAGCATCATATTTGGAGGTCAATCACAACAAAAGTACTTTGGCAGTTTCTAGCTGGAAACAAAACAAGATTGATTATGGTAATTTGGATAATCTGAATCGTACGACTACAGCAATTGGGTATCTTGAACGCAGAAATTTAGTGCGTTCAGATACACGTAGTGCCCAGAGATGGCAGCCAACAGGATGGCATCAAAAAACAGTGTCCTTTGGAGACAGAAAAATTGAAATTTTGAATCGCGGACATTTGCTAGCCTATTCAGTCACTGGAAAAATTGATGATGAGGGAAAATATGATGAAAACGCCTTAGGCTCAATAGACAATCCCAAAAATTTGGCGACACAAACTGAATTTAGTAATCAACGGACGATGCAACTCTTTGAACAAAGAGTTCGTGAGGCGTTAAAAGCGGATAAAAAAGTGATATATAAAGTTACCACAGTTTTTAAAGGTCGTGGTCTGATGCCACTTGGGTATCATCTACAAGCACTATCAACTGACCAATCATTAAACTTTAACGTTTTTGTTTGGAATGTCGAACCTGGGGTTAAATTTGACTACAAAACTGGACGATCCAAATTGGATTCATCGATGAAAGTAAGTGAATAAAGACACCTTTAAAATGTGTATCAAGTTGTTAAACACGGACATCCAACCAGTTTGCCATTTACAGGAAATGAGGAATAATTTTGGAAATTTCGCAGATAACTACCTTTAAGAATGAGCACTATGAATTATTATTAATTGCAGATCCCAATCGAAAACTAGTGGCACACTATCTTGAACACAGCGTTGGGTTTCAAATGATAGAAGAGGGAAAACTGGTGGGAGTCTTAGTATTAACCCCAATTAACCAAACACAAATCGAGCTGAAAAATATTTCAATTGCTACAAAACTTCAACATCAAGGGAAGGCTCAATTTTTTATTCAATTTGCGCTTAAATATGCTAAACAAAAGAACTATCAAGAAATGCTGGTTGGTACTGGATCAACAAGTTTTGTGCAATTATACCTTTACCAAAAGATGGGATTTCGTTGTTTTGACGTCAAAACAAATTTCTTTACCGATAATTATGCGGACCCCATTTTTGAAAACGGGCTTCAATTGCATGACATGTTAATGCTTCGACAGAAACTTTGAGTTAAAAAGCTAATTTTTTGTTTTTTTATTAAAAGTACCGTAGAATCAAGTTCTGAATGGATTTAAAATTAGGAGCAAAGAACATGTCTAGTGAATTAGATCCTCGAATTATGAAAACAAAACAGCAGTTAAAAAGGGCCTTGATCAAGCTGTTATCTAAACAAAGTACGCAAAGCTTGAGTATTCAACAAATTACAGAAACAGCAGAGATTACGCGCGGAACTTTTTATCTGCACTACCATGATAAACAAGACTTTATTCAGACTATAGTGAATGATTTTGTTACGGATTTTTTTCAATGTGCCTTAGTGGACGCTAAAAGTTCTCTAAACGAAAAGATGGTCGTTTCAGAGCATACAGTTCACGCTTTTTCACTGGGAAAAGGTTTTAAATATATGGCAGATAACTATCAGGTTTTCATGGTGTTATTCGGTCTAGTGGGTGAAAACAATTTCACCGAAAAAATAAAACTTGGTTTTCATCATTATTTGGATACTTTTTTTGAATCCTTGGAATTGAAGGAAAATTTACAATCGGCAAATATCAAGGTGGAGGCTGATTTTGTGATTGCCGGATTGCTGGGGATTATGCAAGAGTGGTTATCAGGTGGTGGGGTGTATTCTCCCCGCTTTGTCAGCAATAAGATGTATAATTTAATTCGTACTAAAAGTACGGCTGTTGTTGGGGTAAGTGATTTTTTTGTTAAATGAACTAAGATTTGACTTTTTCCTGGTATTTTGATATTATTGTAACGTTGTATTTGTGGCTTCCACAGCTACAACCGCACGGCTCGAGTTTTTAAGTTCTATTTTAGACACTTTTAGCTGGCGAGTATTAGAAATGAGGAGGTGCACACTGTGTACGCAATTATTGAAACTGGTGGTAAACAACTTAAGGTTGAAGAAGGTCAATCCATTTTTGTTGAGAAATTAAACGTTAACGAAGGCGACAAGGTTACTTTTGACCAAGTTCTTTTCGTTGGTGGTGAATCAACAAAGATCGGTACACCAACTGTTGATGGCGCAACTGTTAATGGTACTGTTGAAAAACAAGGCAAAGACAAGAAAGTAACAACTTTCAAGTACAAAGCTAAGAAGAACCAACATTCCAAAAAAGGTCATCGTCAACCATACACAAAGGTTACGATCGACGCAATCAACGCTTAATTTTGAGGATTTTCGATGATAAAAGTGACAATTAAGCTAAGTTCACAAACTGGTGTTGAACAATTTAAAATGATTGGTCACGCTGATTCCGGTCCATATGGACAAGATATTGTTTGTGCGGCTGCTTCAGTACTGGCGATCAATACGATCAATAGTGTGGAACAGGTTGCTGGCGTAAAACCAGAAACGAAAATGGATGAGGAAAATGGTGGCCTTTTGTCTGCTAGTTTTCCAGTGATTCAAAATCGAGATCGGCTTTTACAAATGCAGGCAATTTTAAAAAGCTTTGTTATTGGAATGCAAGATATTTCTCAGAATTATTCACAATTTATAAAAATAAACATTCAAGATTAATATTCGGAGGTGTAAAGCTATGTTAATGAATTTACAATTCTTCAGTCATCATAAAGGTGGAGGTTCCACTTCTAATGGTCGTGATTCAGCAGGCCGTCGTCTTGGAACAAAGCGTGCCGATGGTCAGCCAGTTAAGGGTGGCATGATTATCTACCGTCAACGTGGAACTCATATTTATCCTGGTACAAATGTCGGTCGTGGAAATGATGATACATTATTTGCATTGACTGATGGTGTTGTCCGTTTTGAACGTAAAGGACGTGACAAACGTCAGGTTTCTGTTTATCCCGCAGCAGATGCAGAATAGTTTTAATGTGAGGAGCCAGAACACATAAGTTGTTCTGGTTCTTTTTTTGTCAAAATGCTTTAAAATAAATGTAACCCGTTTAACTTAGCTTGCTTTTAGGCTACTGGTATTGCTATAGTTAGGTGTAAAGAATTTTGGAGGTAAAAAAATGATTTCAACTTCAGATTTTAAAAATGGTTTAACAATTCAGGTTGATGGTGGAATTTGGCGTATTGTGGAATTTCAACATGTAAAACCTGGTAAGGGAAGCGCGTTTGTTCGAACAAAGTTAAAGAATTTACGAACAGATGCGGTTCAAGAAAAGACGTTCCGTGCTGGTGAAAAAATGGAACAAGCTATCATCGAAACTAAAAAAATGCAATATCTGTATAATGATGGTGACAATTTTGTGTTTATGGATAATAATACTTATGAGCAACTAGAAATTCCTGCAGAAAATCTTTCTGAAGAAAAAAATTATTTAGTTGAAAACATGGAAGTTAGTGTCATTATGTTCGGTGATGAAACTTTGGGAGTAGATTTGCCAAATACCGTTAATTTAAAGGTGACTGATACAGAACCAGGAATCCGTGGTGATACGGCTACTGGTGGATCTAAACCAGCAACTTTGGAAACGGGTTTAACGGTTCAAGTTCCGTTTTTTGTTAATGAAGATGATGTGTTGATTATTAACACAACTGATGGGACTTACGTTTCCCGAGCTTAATTTTAGCAGGAGGTTTATAAAATGGCAGAAGATAAATATTTAGCGCTGGCGGAACATAAACCAACACTTGGGGAGATTAAAATTGCTCCCGAGGTTGTTTCAATTATTGCTGGAATTTCTGTTGAAGAAGTTCAGGGCGTTCATTTAAGTAGCAGTGGTTTAAGTGAGAGTGTCACTTCATTTCTTACTAGAAACACAAAGGGCCAGGGCGTTAAACTTGGTTTAAGTGATGGCAAGTTACGTGTTGATGTGTATGTTTACCTTGATTATGGGACATCTGTTCCTGAAATTGCTAAGAAAGTTCAAAGTAAAGTAAATCAACAACTTTTATTTATGACTGAACTTGAAGTAACTGAGGTTAACATTCATGTGGAAGGAATTATTCCTGCCAAATCAACATCCACTGTGGACCCAGATGATATTTTTGCGGAAAATGATGGTGATGAAAAGTGAGTTTAAATCGACATCAAATTCGAGAGGCTGCTTTTCAAGTTTTGTTTGCATTGAGCAGCAATTCAGACGCCTCTCATGATGATTTATATCATCAAGTATTAGAAAGCTACCATGACACCTCAGAAGACGTTCCAACCTATCTTGTGCAACTTGTCGATGGTGTGACGACCCATCATCAAGAGTTGGATGAAGAAATTAGCAAGTTTTTAAAAAAGATTTGGTCGGTTGAACGTTTAGCAAGAACAGATCATCTTATCTTACAAATTGCTTTTTTTGAAATCAATTATGTGGAGGATGTCCCAGATAAGGTCGCAGTTAATGAAGCTCTTGAGCTAGCTAAGAAATATGCTGATGAAACAGCAAAAAACTTTATTAATGGCGTTCTTTCAAGCAAATTGGGATAGAATTTCTAAAATTTATAGTTTTGCAGAAATGAATTTTGAAGAAGTTATCCATTATAAATAATTTAAGTGAGCCAGAAAAAACAAATAGTTTTTTCTGGTTTTTTCGTATTTTCTAATATGCTAAACTATAGAGGTAAGTCATACATACAAGAGAGGTAATTTTATGGCAACTATTATGGATGGTAAAGCACTTGCAGCTGAAATTGACAAAACAACAACTGTTAGGATTCAACGTTTGGCTGACCAAGGAATTGTTCCTGGACTAGTTGTCATTTTAGTGGGTGACGATCCGGCTAGTAAAATTTATGTACGTAATAAAGAGCGTCGAGCAAAAAAAATGAAAATCAACTCGATTGTTCGCAATCTTCCGGATACAATTTCAGAAGCAGATCTCATAAAGATTATTCAAACATATAACGAAAATCCAACAATTCATGCAATTCTTGTCCAGTTGCCTTTGCCTGCACATATTAACGAATTTAATGTGACAAATGCGATAGCACCTGAAAAGGATGCAGATGGGTTTCATCCAACAAACATTGGCAAGTTAGTGATAAATCATACTGAGAAAACCCCAATTGCTTGTACTCCCCAGGGTATAATGTCTATTTTCAATGCGTATCATATTGATTTAGATGGCAAAAAAGCAGTTGTAGTTGGTAGAAGTACAATCGTGGGTAAGCCGATGGCAGCACTTTTGGTTAATGCCAATGCGACGGTCACAGTGGCACACAGTCATACTCATAATTTGTCTCAACTAACGCGAGAAGCGGATATTCTGGTTGTAGCTGTGGGCATTGCCAAATATATTAAGGAAGCAGATGTGAAGTCGGATGCAGTCGTAATTGATGTCGGCATGGACCGAGATGTAAATGGAAAGCTAGTTGGTGATGTGGATTTTGCTGAGGTTGAAAGAAAGGCTTCTTACATCACACCAGTACCAAAAGGAGTGGGGCCAATGACCATTACAACCCTAATTTCTCAAACCGTTGCATTAGCTGAATGGAGTAGTGAGAAAAATGGATAAAGAAAATTATCTAACGGTGACCGCTTTAACACAGTATATAAAACGTAAATTTGATGTTGATCCGTATTTAGGCCGTGTTTATTTGGTTGGTGAAATTTCCAATTTACGGATTCGTCCGCATGCGCACCAATATTTCAGTTTGAAAGATGATCATGCAAAAATTAATGCCATTATGTTTAAATCGGCATTTGAAAAAGTGAAATTTACGCCTGAAACCGGGATGAAAGTTTTAGTTACTGGAAGGCTATCTGTCTACGAGGCAAGCGGAAGCTATCAAATTTATATTGACAGTATGCAACCTGATGGGGTGGGTGCACTATATCAAGCATACGAACAGTTAAAGACGAAGTTAAGTGCCGAAGGATTATTTACGGCTCCAAAACAACCTCTAGTTCGATTCCCAAAAAGAATTGCCGTTATTACCAGTCCTTCTGGTGCTGTTATCCGGGATATTATAACCACGACACGTAGACGGTTCCCTATTACCCAATTGGTCTTGTTTCCTGCTCAAGTGCAGGGTACGGAAGCTGCAAAAGAAATAACAACGCGCATTCAACAAGTCAATGCACTTGGTAGTTTTGATACCATTATTTTAGGACGTGGCGGCGGTTCGATTGAGGATTTGTGGCCATTTAATGAAGAACAAGTTGCGAGGGCAATTTTTGCAAGTAAAATTCCAATTATTTCTTCAGTTGGACATGAAACGGACACAACGATTGCAGATTTGGTTGCCGATGTCAGGGCTGCAACGCCCACTGCGGCAGCTGAATTAGCCACACCGGTGCTCAGTGAAGAAATTTTGTATTTATCACAGCGCCGAACACGAATTTTTAATGCCTTTATGAATTTGTTAAAAAAAGATCGCCAAAGTTTAAATCGACTGGATCAATCCTATGTTTTTCAAGATCCTCGCCGGTTGTATGAAGGATATGTACAAAATCTTGATTATTTGGACGAAAGACTAAAGCAAAATATGACTGCCACTTTAAATTTTTACCAAAATCAGTTAAATAAAAGTCAGCAAACTTTGTTTTTGAATTCACCAGCAAATCGTATTCAGCAAGAACAACAGACAGTTACAAATTTAAAAACAAGACTAAATAGAGGAATTCAGGCACTATTTACGACTAAGTCCACTGAACTAAAGCATTCAATTTCTGCGTTAGACTACTTAAGCCCATTGAAGATTATGAGTCGTGGATATAGTTATGTGACTCGGCAGGGAAAGGTTGTCAAAAAAGCCTCGGAATTGAAATCTGATACGGAAATCGAATTACATTTGAGTGATGGTACGGCCAAGGCTAAAGTAACTGAAATAGAACAAGGAGGACAAAAAAATGACTGAAAAACCTACTTTTGAAGAAAACTTAAAATCTTTAGACGAGATTGTGACCAATTTAGAAAAGGGTGATGTGCCCCTTGAAAAGGCACTAAACGAATTTAAGCGGGGCGTTGTCTTGAGTAAGGATTTACAAGACACTTTGCAAAACGCAGAAAAAACGTTAACCAAAATGATGGATGAAGATGGTCAAGAAGTTCCGTTCGAAGCATCAGATGATACAACTGAAGGCACAAATAAATAATGATCGAAAATGTGGAAACGCAAGCATTTATTCAAAAATACACTAAGGTCTTGAACCAGTTTTTAAAAGAACATTTGCCGGATAGCGTGACAAATTTAAGTTTAAGCGAGTCTATGCAGTATTCAGTTTTTGCAGGCGGAAAAAGACTACGGCCATTATTGCTATTAGCAATGCTACAAGTTAGTGGAACTGCCATTGATACCAATAGTGTCCAAGTTGCCGCTGCGCTGGAGCTTTTACACACATATTCTTTAATTCATGATGATTTACCAGCAATGGATAACGATGATTTGCGTAGAGGGCTGCCCACTAATCATAAAAAATATGGTGAGGCACTGGCTATCCTAGCCGGCGATGGGCTGTTAACGTTAGCTTTCGAGTGGATAGCGACCACCAAATTTAGTCCAAAAGTTGTGAGCCAGCTAACTTATGCATTGGCCCATGCAGCAGGCCCTGCAGGGATGGTTGCTGGTCAAGCTACTGACGTGTTGGGTGAAGGCAAGCAATTGTCATTTATGCAATTAAAGCAATTGCATAAGCAAAAGACGGGGGCTTTAATTACCTATACTGCACAAGCCGCTAATATTATCGCAACGACAAGTTCAATAAATCAGAAATACTTAGTTACGTTTGCTGAAAATTTTGGACTAGCTTTTCAAATATATGATGATTTAGAGGATGTTTTGAGTTCAGAAAAAGCTATGGGAAAAGCTGTTCACAAGGATGTTGAAGAGCATAAAAATACGTATCCAAGCATTCGCGGACTGACACAAAGCAAGAAAGATTTAATGCAGTGTGTCATGAATTGTCGAGAAGCACTTAACAAATTGCAACATAATGGGAATTCAACGAATTTATTGCAAGGCTTCTTAGAGTATTTTCAATTAAACGAGGAAGAAAAATGAAAAAAGAACGGGTTGATGTATTATTAGTATCACAGGGACTGTTTGATACACGCGAGCAGGCTAAACGTGCTGTGATGGCTGGCGAAATCCTAGGAGAAAATGAAGAGCGATTGGATAAACCTGGTAGTAAAATATCGGTTGATACTGAGCTACATTTTAAAGGGAAAAAGATGCCATATGTCAGTCGCGGAGGATTGAAACTTGAAAAAGCACTCAAAGTGTTTCACATTAGTGTGCAGGACAAGGTAGTTTTGGACATTGGTTCTTCAACTGGTGGATTTACAGATGTGATGCTTCAGAACGGTGCTAAATTAAGTTATGCGCTTGACGTGGGAACCAATCAGTTAGTTTGGAAATTACGCGAAGACCCCCGTGTGGTTGTTATGGAAAACACTAATTTTAGATATTCTCAATTGGACGACTTCACTCATGGTCAACCGGAATTTGCGTCAATTGACGTTTCTTTTATTTCGTTGAAACTAATTTTACCACCATTAAAAAATATTATTAAAGCAAATGGCAGTGTCGTTGCTTTGATCAAACCACAATTTGAAGCAGGAAAAGATAAGGTAGGCAAACACGGAATTATTCGTGATCCCAAAACTCATGAGGAAGTCTTAAAAAACACACTTGGTATGGCAGTTGAAAGTGGGTACAATGTTGTGGGGCTAGATTTTTCTCCGATTAAGGGTGGCGAAGGAAATATTGAGTTTTTGACCCATTTGGTTGCGACTAATGGTGAGGCTAAGATTGCGAAATCTGTTTCAATTTCTAAAACTTTAGAGTCTGCCTATGCGCAATTGAATCACGCAACAAAAGAGAAATAAAAGAGGTCGTGCCAAATGAAAAAAAGTGAACGCCAGAAGCATATTCAAAAAATCCTAATTGACAATGATGTTCAAAAGCAAGAAGATTTGGTAACTTTTTTAAGAGAGAGTGGAATTGAAGTCACGCAGGCAACAGTTTCGCGTGATATCCGCGACATGCAGTTAATTAAGTTACCTTCGAAAAATGGTGGCTATCATTACGCTTTGCCACCAAAAAAAGATGAAGATATTAAACTAAAGTTGGGAACTACACTTCAACAGTCGTTGCGAAAGATGACCAGTAATGCAACTTTTATTTTTTTGGCGGTTCAGCCAGGGAGTGGTCCTGCCATAGCTAGTTTGCTAAATCAACTAAATAGTAGTGATGTTTTAGGTGCCATTAGTGATGATGGCTCAGTGTTGGTCGTGACGACTAGTGTAGAAGGCGTAGGTACCATTAAACAATTAATTTCAGAAATGCTAACGAATTGAGTCGAGCAATTAAATAGGTTGAGGTGAAAACATGCTGCAGGAATTATCAATTCGAAACTTTGCAATTATTGAAAAATTGAATATTGAATTTAATTCTGGAATGACCGTTTTGACTGGTGAAACAGGTGCAGGAAAATCGATTATTATTGATGCTGTTGGATTGCTTGCAGGCGGTCGCGGATCGGTTGATTTTATCCGTAAGGGGACTAAAAAGGCTGTTTTGCAAGGTATGTTTAGTATGGATAAAAATCCTGATACCTTGGCGTTATTAGACCAATATGGAATTGAACATGCGGATCCGACTTTAATTTTACAAAGAGAGATTCAAGCAAGTGGTCGTAATGTGTGTCGAATTAACGGTTCTTTAGTTAACACAACCATTCTAAAAAAAATCGGTGAAACCCTCATTGATATTCATGGGCAAAATGAGCATCAAGAACTAATGCAGCCTGAGAAACATTTGGGTATGCTGGATGAGTTCGCACGTAATGGTATCCAACCTCTTTTAAAACAGTATCAGCAAAAGTACGAACATTTCCAAAATTTAAAACAAAAATTTAATCGCAAAAAGGCTAACGAAAAGGAATGGGCACAAAGAGTTGATATGCTTCGCTTTCAAGTTAAAGAAATTGAAGATGCTAATCTGCAGGTTGGTGAAGAAGAACAACTTAATTCTCAAAAGGAACTTTTAGAAAACTTCCAAAAAATTAGCACGGCCCTTCAAACTGCACAGTTAGCTTTGGAAAATGAGGAGTCTGCTGGGGCAATTGATAGTACCGGTGAAGCGATGAATGCTTTGCGTGATATTGAAAATATTGATGATAAATATAAAAACATCTCAAATATTATTTCCTCAGCTTATTATCAGTTACAAGATGCCACAAGTGATATTAGTGGTGAGCTGGAAAATATGGAGTGGGATGAAGGCAAGCTAGACCAGGTAGAAAAACGGTTAGAAGAGATTTATCAACTTAAAAAGAAATATGGCGATAATATTCAACAAATTTTAGCTTATGATCAAAAAGCTTCTGAGGAACTTCATAGCATGGTTGATTCAGAATCTGATGAAGACCAAATGGAATCTCAATTAGAGACGATTCAAGAACAGCTCAAAAAAATTGCCCTTCAATTATCGACAACTCGTAAACAAGCAGCAAGTAAGTTACAGGTTGCAGTTCATGACCAACTAAAACAACTGTATATGGATAAGGCCGAATTTGAAGTGCACTTCGATGAATCTGCTGGTTTGAAATTTAAATCGACTGGAATTGACAATGTTGAGTTTTATCTGCGAACCAATCCCGGCGAGTCTATGGGGCCGTTGTCTAGGATCGCATCTGGTGGAGAGCTTTCTCGAATTATGTTGGCGTTGAAGACAATTTTTGCAAAATCACAGGGTGTTACTAGCATTATCTTTGATGAAGTAGATACAGGTGTTAGTGGCCGGGTTGCGCAAGCTATTGCTGAGAAAATCAAGCTTATTGCAAGTTACTCGCAGGTTTTATGTATCACCCATTTGCCACAAGTGGCCGCAGAAGCAGATCATCAATTCTTTGTCTCAAAGGCAGTAAAAGGTGGCCGTACAGAAACAAAATTGAGTGACTTGAATGAAAACGGTCGGGTACAAGAGTTGGCCAGAATGTTGGCAGGTAGTACAGTTACAAAATTAAGTATTCAACATGCAAAAGAGCTTCTTAAGATGGCCCATACATCTTAGAAAACTCTTTTTTATTTTTTTCTGAGGACTGATAGGGCGGCCTTTTAGTTAATTAATTGGCCATAACGTTTGCAGAAAGGGGCCCATGTACGATACGATGGACTCAGTTGTACTTAAAAAAGAATGGAGTTGACGTACGTGTTTTTAGAGATGAAACATCTTTCAAAGATTTACGGTGGAAATAAGGCCGTCGATGACTTTAATCTCGATGTTAAAAAAGGTGAGTTTATTTGTTTTATCGGGACTTCAGGTTCTGGAAAGACAACGACGATGCGGATGATTAATCGAATGTTGAACCCTACCGAAGGTTCAATTAAATTAAATGGGGAAGACGTTTTAAAAGCGGATCCCGTTAAGTTACGCCGTAAGATTGGGTATGTTATCCAAAATATTGGGTTAATGCCTCACATGACAATTCGCGATAATATTACAATTGTGCCAAAATTACTTAAATGGTCTGAAGAAAAACGTAACGAACGTGCTAAAGAAATGATTAAAATGGTTGAATTACCAGAAGAATTTTTGGATCGTTATCCATCTGAATTATCAGGAGGACAACAACAACGAATTGGGGTTGTTCGTGCCTTAGCAGCAGATCAAGATTTAATTTTAATGGATGAGCCATTTGGAGCATTGGATCCCATTACACGTGAGTCTTTACAGGACTTTGTGAAAGATTTGCAAATGCGTTTAGGGAAGACGTTAATATTTGTGACGCATGATATGGATGAAGCTTTAAAATTGTCTACTCGCATTGTGGTCATGAGTCATGGAAAAATGATTCAAGTAGCCACACCGGATGAAATTTTGCGCCATCCTGCAAATGAGTTCGTCGAGAATTTAATTGGAAAAGACCGCTTAATTCAGGCTAGACCAAGTATTACCACGGTTGGCCAAGTGATGTATAACAACGCCGTTTCGATTACACCAGGTAGATCATTAAAAGAAGCTTTAAAGCTAATGCATGAAAAACGAGTTGATACTTTACTTGTCACTGATGATACTGGTGTCCTGAAGGGTTATGTTGGCATTGAGCAGATTGACTATAACTACAATACGGCAACTAGTGTTGATGATGTGATGACACGAAAAGTATTTTATGTAAATGAAAATTCTATTATTCGAGATACGGTTGAACGAATCTTGAAGCGCGGTTATAAAAACGTTCCAGTTGTTGATGAAAACAAGAAGTTGGTTGGAATTGTGACCCGGGCTTCTTTAGTTGATATTGTGTATGATGCGCTTTGGGGAGATTCTGATACGCAAACACATGATAAAAAGAAAGAGGATACCAAGCCAGCTGAAAAAGTAGAGGCGGGTGACGATAAATCGTGATTATTTTTATCCAAACATACGGGGGTCAGTTACTTTATAAAATTTGGCAACATATTTATATTTCTGGAATTGCCCTTGGTTTAGGCGTGATAGTTGCAGTTCCTTTAGGAGTGGCATTGACCCGATTAAAGAAAGCTTCGTCGATCATTATTGAAATAGCAAGTGTCCTACAGACGGTTCCCGCTTTAGCATTGTTAGCGATGATGATTCCGCTTTTTGGAATTGGTGCGCTGCCGGCCATTGTTGCCTTATTTATCTACTCGCTTTTGCCAATTTTACGTAACACGTATTTGGGCTTGAACGGTGTGGATGCTAGTTTAAAGGATGCAGCAAAAGGGATGGGTATGACAAATATGCAGTCTATAATAAAGCTGGAGTTGCCAATGGCGGTTCCGGTTATTATGAGTGGTATTCGTTTGTCTGCTACCTACGTCATTGCGTGGACTGCGTTAGCTTCTTATATTGGTGCTGGCGGTTTAGGTGACTTTATTTTTAATGGTTTAAACCTATACCGTACTGATTTGATTTTAGGAGGATCCATTCCAGTTATTTTGTTAGCTTTGTTGGTTGACTGGCTATTAGCCAAACTAGAAGCTTGGCTCACCCCTAAAACGACAAGTAATGTAAGATCATAGAAAGGGGATCGCAATGAAAAAAATAACACGATTTTTGAAGGTTGGAATATTACTATTTGTTTCAACGTTTATCTTGAGCGGTTGCGGATTCCCCGGCCTAAACTCGTCATCCCAGGATACGGTACGAATTGCAACCCAAAATACAACTGAACAACAAATTATGGCGTATATGATTTCTGATTTGATTCAGCATGATACCAATTTAAAAACAACTTTGATTAATAATTTGGGATCTAGTTCTGTAAGTTTCCAAGCGCTTAAAAATGATAATGCTGATATTTCGGCCGTTCGATATAACGGAACGGATCTCACTACTATTTTTGGTCAAGATGCTATCAAAAGTCCTTCGGTTACGACACGAAAGGTTCGCAAGATTTTTCAAGAAAAATACCATATGACTTATTTTCCATCTTACGGTTTTGCTGATACTTATGCATTTATGGTGACCGGTAAATTAGCTCGAAAAGAGAATTTAAAAACTGTTAGTGATTTAAAGAATTTGGCTCCCAAAATGACCGTTGGTGCCGACCAAATTTGGGTTAACCGAAAAGGGGATGGCTATACTGGATTTACTCAGGTCTATGGCTTTCAATTTGAAAAGGTTTATCCAATGCAGATTGGTTTAGTCTATAGTGCGGTTCAGTCCGGTAAAATGAACGCGGTATTAGGTTATTCAACTGATGGGCGGATTAAAAGTTATGATTTGAAAGTTCTGAAGGATAATAAACAATTCTTCCCGCCTTATAATGCAAGTCCTTTAGCAACAGACAAAGTTCTTAAGGAACATCCAGAATTGAAAAAGGTTCTGCTTAAACTAAAGGGAAAAATTTCGTTAACCACGATGCAAACGTTGAATGCTAAAGTTGATAATGATTTAATTGAGCCTCAGGTGGTTGCTAAACAATTCTTAGAACAACATAACTATTTTGATGGAAAGGATGGGAAATAGAATGGAAAACTTAAACACTTTTCAACAATTGGCTTATTATTTTTCTCATAACGGTTTATATGTGCTTACTCAGTTTGATCGTCATTTCCTAATTTCCATTTATGGAGTTGTGTTTGCTGCAATCGTGGGAATTCCTTTAGGTATTTTGATTGCCCGGCACTCAAAACTGAGTGCAACCGTAATTGGCATCGCCAATGTGATTCAAACGGTTCCTTCCTTGGCAATGTTGTCTATTATCATGCTGGGCTTAGGACTGGGTGTTAACACAGTTATTGCAACCGTCTTTTTATATGCGTTGTTACCCATTATAAAAAACACATACAGTGGTATGCAGAGTGTGGATGCCAGTATCCTTGATTCCGGAAAGGGAATGGGAATGACTCGCTTTCAAATGCTGTACATGGTTGAACTGCCACTTTCAATGTCGGTCATTATGGCCGGTATAAGAAACGCTTTGGTTCTAGCAATTGGAATTACCACAATCGGGACCTTCGTTGGTGCTGGTGGTCTTGGAGATATTATTATCCGTGGGACTAATGCAACAAATGGTGGTGCCATTATCTTAGCTGGCGCATTGCCAACAGCTTTAATGGCTATTATTTCTGATTTAGTTTTAGGCTGGTTACAAAATAGATTGGATCCAGTTTATAAACTTGCTAAGCAACATAAATAGATATCCGTTATTAGTAAGTCTTTTTAACGAAACGAATATCTTCTATTTGTAAAAGGTAAGTCACTTTCTGGCCTTGAGTAGCTAAAAGAAAACGGTTTTTAGCAATTTTTGTTAGTAAGCCGGTTGTTTCATAAATTGTGTTATTGGCATTGATTTGAATTGTTACCTTATAGTTTTTATCAATGGCTTGAGCTAAGAATGATTTTAATTGAAATTTCGGCATTTGGGGTTCAATGCCCTCTAGCTCTGGTTCTGAAAAAAGCTTTTGATAGGAATTCTGGACGAATTCGGAGACACGATTATGATTCTGTTGTAAATTTTCCATATTTTCCACCTCGAACGTTTGTTTGTGTTTTCATTATACGAACAAACGTTCACAAATGCAATAGAAAATATAAAAGTTGTCTAAATGGACGAAAAGTGTGCTTAAACCTTGATTTGTAGTTGAAAAGAGTGGTTAAAAAAGCGATAATAGGAGTACATTACATTTAGGAGATTTTAAATTATGGCAAAAAGAGGAATGCTTATCGTTTTATCAGGTCCATCCGGAGTTGGTAAAGGGACGGTACGTAAAGCAATCTTTGACCAAGGTGGGAATGATTTTCAATATTCCATTTCGATGACAACCCGAAAACCTCGTGAAGGTGAGGTCAATGGTGTTGATTATTACTTCGTTTCTAAGGAAGAGTTTGAACATAACATTGAAACTGGTCAAATGTTGGAGTATGCAAAATACGTTGACAATTATTACGGGACTCCTTTGAAGTACGTTAACGAAACATTAGATCGTGGAAAAGATGTTTTTTTAGAAATTGAAGTAAATGGTGCCTTACAGGTTAGACAGAAGTCTCCAGATGGTGTGTTTGTCTTTTTGACGCCTCCTGATTTGATGGAATTAAAACAACGAATCATAAATCGAGGCACAGAAGATATGGAAACCATTAACAAACGCATGGCAAAAGCTGTTGAAGAAATTCGCATGATGCGAGATTATGATTTTGCTGTTGTGAATGACAAAGTTGAAAATGCTGTTGAAAGTATTAAAACGATTATTAAAAGTGAACGATTCCGCGTTGATCGTGTGTTTCCAGAATATGAAGAAATGTTAGGAGATAAATAAAATGATTTTATATCCATCAGTTGATGATTTATTAGAACGTGTGGATTCACGTTACTCATTAATTATGTTAGCAAGCAAACGTGCCCATGAATTAGATGCTGGCGCACAACCACTTTTAGACAAATATGAGTCTTCTAAAAGTGTTGGTCAGGCACTTGAAGAAATTGTTGCAGGTGATGTCGTAATTGATCCTGACAAAACCGAATTTTAAAGTTTGTGATACAAAGGCCTGAGAGAGATTTCTTTCAGACCTTTTTTCGATTTTAAGAGTAGTTTCTAGCGAGGAGAAGTTTTATGTGGAAAGATAAGCATATTACATTTTTTATTACCGGTGGGATAGCCACGTACAAAGTGGTGGAATTGATTCGTTTAGTTCAAAAACAAGGTGCTCAGGTCCGGGTTGCTATGACAAATACGGCTATGAAATTTGTAGGTAAAGCGACTTTCCAAACGATTAGTCAGCATCCAGTGCAAACCGGTTTATTTGAACAGGTCACCAGTGCACCAGTTGCTCACGTGGAATTGGCAGATTGGACAGATATCGCGATTGTGGCGCCAGCAACGGCCAATATCATGAGTAAAATGGCCAATGGATTGGCAGATGATTTTGTCAGTACCACGTTATTGGCACTTACTGCGCCAATATTTGTAATTCCCGCAATGAATGTGCATATGTGGCAGAGCTCAGCGGTCCAACGCAACATTAAAATCTTAAAAGTTGATGGTGTGAATGTTATGGATCCAGATGAAGGATTGCTAGCGGAGGGCTATTCAGGTAAAGGCCGTTTTCCTGAAAACACAACAGTCATGCAATATATCGAGAAAAAAATTACAGTGAAAAACTATTCTAACTTAGCTAGTTTGAAAAACAAAAAGATTTTGATAACTGCCGGTGGCACGCGAGAATATCTTGATCCAGTTCGCTATATTTCTAATCGATCCTCTGGTAAAATGGGGTATGCTTTTGCAGAAGTTGCACAAACAGCTGGTGCTGAGGTTACTTTGATTTCTGCAACCAAACAGCTGGCGGCTCCAAATGGGGTTAAAGTTATTTATGTGGAAACTGTGACGGAAATGATGACTGCGGTTCACAATAATTTTGACAAGGCAGATATTTTGATTATGGCAGCTGCGGTTTCTGATTATCAGCCAGTGCAGTTTGAGAACCATAAAATTAAAAAGGCTACTCAATCTGACAAATTGATCTTAGAACTTCAAGAAACACCAGATATCTTAAAAAGTTTAAAGAACTTGCATACCAATCAGTTTGTCGTTGGATTTGCAGCAGAAACAGAAGATCTTCTTAATAACGCTAAAGGAAAACTAAGGGCTAAAGGCGCTGATATGATTGTGGCTAATGATGTGTCCCGTCACGATATCGGATTTGATGTTGATGAAAATGCAGTAACCATTTTGCAGCCAAATGAACCTAATATTCAAATTTCCAAAGAAAATAAAAAAGTTATCGCAAAAAAAGTACTAGAAGTAATTGCAAAGCGGTTTGCATAAGCAGGTGAAATTATGATCCAAGTTGCCAAAATAATTGTTGATGTTCCAACGATGCAGACAAATAGTCCTTATTCTTATTTAATCCCTAAACAACTGACAAATGAGCTTCAAGTTGGCATGCGGGTTGTGGTTCCATTTGGTAATGGTAATCGAAAAGTGCAAGGGTTTGTCGTTCAAATTGGAATGGAAGAAGTTGATGCTGATCAGCTGAAATCAATTGAAAGTTTGATGGACTTAGAACCAGTTTTAAACACGGAATTAATTCAATTATCTCGTTGGCTAGCAGATACCACATTTTCATTCCAAATTACTTGTTTATTAACGATGTTACCAAATGTGATGCGGGCAAAGTATAGTAAGCAACTGAAAATTGTTGATGATCAGATGAGTGAAGAACAGTTAGCTGATATTTTGCCATCTACTCAGTGGCAAGATTTTGAAACGGACACGCTTTCACCGTTACAACAAAGTGAGTTATCTAAGCTTCGAAAACAAGGCAAAATTGAAATTGTGTATCGCGTTAAAAACCAAGCACAAACAAAACAGATTTTTCAAATTGAGTCTCACATTAATGCGGAACAAGAATCTGGAATTGTAGATTCTCTTCGAAAAAATGCCACTAAAATGCGTGATCTTGTTCATTTTCTAGCTAACCAGTCTAAAATAGTTTCTCAAACGACTTTAGAAAAGAAACTTACCATCAGTTCAGCAACAATTAAAGCTGGCGAGGCGAAAGGATGGCTGGTACGTAAAAAAGTAGAGCAATATCGCGATCCGTATAAAGAGTTTAAAGGGAAAACGACGCCCCTTACTTTAAATCAGGAACAGCAAACAGCCCTTGATGAGATTTCTCAAAGTATTGAGAAGTCCCAAGCGAAGACTTTTTTGCTTGAAGGAGTCACTGGAAGTGGCAAGACAGAAGTTTATTTACAAACGATTGCTTACGCGCTTGCTAAAGGAAAAACAGCTATTATGTTGGTTCCAGAAATTGCCTTAACGCCTCAAATGGTTACCAGAGTTAAGGGCCGGTTTGGCAAACAAGTGGCCGTTTTACACAGTGGCCTTTCGGATGGAGAAAAATTTGATGAATGGCGCAGAATCAAACGCCATGAAGCACAAGTCGTGGTTGGTGCACGGTCGGCAATTTTTGCGCCCATTGAAAATGTGGGCGTCATCATTATTGATGAAGAACATGAAACCAGTTATAAACAAGATGACGCACCGCGATATCATGCTAGAAATGTGGCCCAGTGGCGAAGCAAGTTTTACAATTGCCCATTGGTACTCGGTAGTGCCACACCTTCTTTAGAATCAAGAGCGCGAAGTGAACGGCAAGTTTATCAATTATTGCGGTTACCCAATCGAATTAATGGACATCCATTGCCTAAAGTTCAAATTATTGATATGCGTGAAGAATTGCAAACAGGTGCTGATCAAAACTTTTCGCAACCTTTACTAAATGCAATTGATAAACGTTTGAACATGCAACAACAAAGTATTTTGATGTTAAACCGGCGGGGGTATTCCTCGTTTATCATGTGCCGTGATTGTGGGTTTGTTCTGAAATGCCCTAACTGTGACATCTCGTTAACTCTACACATGGGTAGTCGTAGCATGAAATGTCATTACTGTGGTCATGAAGAACCGATTCCTAAACAGTGTCCTAATTGTCATAGCCGAAAAATTCGTTATTATGGGACCGGAACAGAAAAAGTAGAACAAGAGTTGAAGACCAAGTTTCCTAGTGCACGAATCTTACGAATGGATGTGGATACCACTCGGCGTAAAGGGGCACATGAAAGAATATTACGTCAGTTTGGTGAACGTCGGGCAGACATTTTGCTGGGGACGCAAATGATTGCCAAGGGACTAGATTTTCCCAACGTGACACTCGTTGGTGTGCTTAATGCGGATACCGCCTTAGAGTTGCCTGATTTCCGTTCTAGTGAACGCACATTTCAATTGTTGACGCAGGTAAGTGGACGTGCAGGGCGTGCTGATAAGTTAGGAGAAGTGTTTGTGCAAACCTTTAATCCTGACCACTATGCCATTCAGCTGGCTAAGACTCAAAACTATGAAAACTTTTTCCGAAAAGAAATGTACATTCGTCATCAGGGAAAGTACCCGCCCTATTACTTCACACTTCAGATTACTGCAGCCCATAAAGAAGAAAAAATGGCGGCCCAAAAAATGTTTGCTGTTTTAAAAGAATTGCGACCGCAGTTAAGTGCTGATGCCATTGTTTTGGGCCCTACACCTAAACCGATTGCACGGGTCAAAAATAAATATTATTATCAAATTGTGATTAAATATAAACATGAACCCAATCTCCATACAGCTGTTACCAAAATTTTACAGGAATCTCAAAGTGATTATCGTCAAGGCATTCAGTTATCGATTGATGCCGAACCACAATCATTTATGTAGGAGGAATTTTATCAAATGAAATCCATTATTTTTATGGGGACCCCGCAGTTTGCTGTCCCTATTTTACAGAGTCTAATTCAAAATCCAGATTATAATGTGGAAGCTGTCGTTACCCAACCTGATCGACGCACTGGAAGAAAACATAACCTAACGATGTCGCCAGTTAAAAAGGTGGCGGTAGAAAATGAAATTGCTGTTTTCCAACCAGAAAAAATTAGTGGTTCTGAAGAAATGGCTCAATTAATTGCGTTGCATGCCGATTTAATTGTAACCGCAGCTTTTGGCCAATTTTTACCAATGAAATTAATTAATTCGGTCAAACTGGCGGCTGTTAATGTCCATGGGTCACTATTACCTAAGTACCGTGGTGGGGCTCCTGTGCAGTATGCCATTATGAATGGTGAGTCGGAAACGGGAATAACCATTATTTATATGGTTAAGAAGATGGACGCAGGTAAAATGCTTGCCCAGCGAAAAATCAAGATTGAAGCAACAGATGATGTGGGTTCAATGTTTGAAAAGTTAAGCATTTTGGGCCGAAATCTATTAAACGAAACATTACCCAAATTGATTGCGGGTGAGCTTGCAGGTGTTGAACAAGACGAAGAAAAAGTAACGTTTGCACCAAATATTAAACCTGAAGAAGAACAAGTTGATTTTCGTCAATCTGCAAAATTGGTCGATGCCAAAGTTCGTGCATTACGACCATTTCCAGTTAGTTTTGTGATCTTAAATGGGTTGCGGACCAAGTTATGGCAGGTCACCCCTTTGGATCAAACTACTGACCTATTGCCGGGTCAAGTTGTAGAAAAAACAAAGCACAAGTTGTTGATTGCAACCGGCAAAAATGGTGTAGTTCGTTTAGACCGTGTTCAACCGGCTGGCAAACCACAGATGGATATCACTGATTATTTAAACGGAAGTCAAGAGGCATTTTACGAAGGTGAGCAGGTTATCAAGTTATGATAGATAAACAACGAAATCCACGAGCATTAGCGGTTGATGTGTTAGTAAAAGTTAATAAAGGTGCCTATTCGAACATTGAACTGAAAAATATCATTGCAGACAGTCAGTTGTCACAATTAGACATCAATTTGTTGACGGAAATTGTCTATGGTGTGATTCAGCATAAATTGACTTTAGACTATTTTCTATCCCCATTTGTTGAGGGCAAAAAAGTGCAGGATTGGGTGCACCAGTTATTGTTAACGGCCGTTTTCCAAATGGTTTATCTGGATCGAGTACCAACAAGGGCTATTTTTAACGAAAGCATTGAAATTGCCAAAACAGAAGGCCATAGTGGTATCCGTGCTTTTGTGACCGGTGTTTTACATGCCATGCAGCGAAAAGGATTCCCAGAATTAGATGCTATTAAAGATCAAAAAAATTATCGTAGTGTTAAGTATAGTGTGGCTCCGTGGATCATTAAGGAATTAGACGCTCAACTTGGTGAGTCAAAAACAAATCGGATTCTTGCGTCAATTAATCAGCCTGCTCGTCAGGCTGCCCGAATTAACACGCAGAAGATAACTCAAGTCCAAGCCGTTGACTATTTGAACGCCCATGAATATAAAGTGATCCCCAGTGAAGTAGCAGAAGATGGAATTGTGGTTTCAAATGGGAGTGTGGCAAGATCAGAGCTTTTCCAAAATGGCTCTTTGACTGTTCAAGATGAGAGTGCCATGTTGGTTGCTGAAGCAATGCAACTAGAGTCTGGCATGACAGTTTTGGATGCTTGTGCAGCGCCTGGGGGAAAGACCACTCATATCGCACAACAAGTTGGTGAAAATGGACACGTTTTGGCACTGGATTTACATCCTAAAAAGGTAGCTCTAATCCGTACGAATGCGAAACGAATGGGATTAAATACTCAAGTTGAAGCGAAGGCTTTGGATGCTCGTAAAATCGATTTATTAGCAGAAGATAATTCTTTTGATCGAATTTTAGTGGACGCACCATGTTCAGGAATTGGTCTTATACGGCGGAAACCTGAAATTCGTTATGAAAAGGCATTAACTGATAGTGAAAAGCTGCACAAAATTCAATTAGAAATTTTAAATGCCGTAGCTGCAAAAGTAAAAAATAACGGTATAATAACTTACAGTACGTGTACCATACTAAAACAAGAAAATGAAAATACGATGACTGATTTTTTGAAACTTCATCCTGAATTTGAGCTGATTCAGACTTCAACAAAAAAGCAGTTGAAATCGTCGAGAACAACGCCATATTTGAATATTTACCCGGATGATTTTGAATCCGATGGCTTTTTTATTGCTTGTTTACAAAAGAGAGCGTGATTAATTGTGAAGTATGCTTTTCAGTCTGACATTGGGAATCACCGTGATGAAAATCAAGATTATGTGGGCGTTTTTAAAAATAAAAAAAACGTTTTATTTAGTATTGTCGCTGATGGAATTGGTGGGCGTCAAGGTGGGGATGTGGCTTCTGAAATGGCCGTTTCTCATCTCGGATATCTGTTTCAAAATACGGATTTTAGTGACGTCACTAACGCAGTAAATTGGCTGCAAACCGAAGTGACCCAAGAAAATGACGAGATTCTTGAAACCTCACAAAAGTATTCAGATTTGAATGGTATGGGAACTACAATTGTGGTCACAATTATTCTTGAGAATCAGTTTATCGTGGCCCACTTAGGGGACAGTCGGTGTTATCTTTTTAAAGGTAACGAGTTAAAACAACTCACTTCAGATCATTCGTTAGTTAATGAGTTGATCAAAAAAGGAGAGCTTTCTCCGGAAGAAGCCCGTACACATCCGCAAAAAAATATTATTACAAAAACATTGGGCATTTCTGCTAATTCAGATATTGATGTGCATACATATGCATGGAAGCATGACGATCAGCTTCTTTTATGTACTGATGGTTTGACGAATATGGTTACCGATCAAATAATTGCCAATGTTTTAGAAAGTTCCATCACGTTGGAAGAAAAGTGCTTAAAATTAATTGAATTTGCCAATCAGGCGGGAGGACGTGATAATGTTACGGTGCTCCTTATTCAAGCAGATGATGGGGTGACTAAATAGATGACACCTAATCAAACGCTTAATGGGAGATATCGCATTATTAGCTCACTTGGCGAAGGTGGGATGGCAGACGTTTATTTGGCTCACGATTTAATTTTGAACCGAAATGTAGCGGTTAAATTATTACGTTTTGATCTTCAAAATGATGATAAGACAATTCAACGGTTTCAGCGCGAAGCCCTATCAACAACGGAATTAGTGCATCCTAATATTGTCAGTGTTTATGACGTAGGGGAAGATAACGGCATCCATTATTTGGTAATGGAATATGTTGATGGAACGGATCTAAAACAATATATTAAGGAACACTTTCCAATTCCCTATCAGCAAGTGATTGATATCATGGAACAAATTTTAAGTGGTGTCGCAACGGCCCATGCTCATGATATTATTCATCGCGATTTAAAACCGCAAAATGTTTTAATGGATAAAAAAGGAAATGCTAAAATTTCTGATTTTGGAGTTGCCCTGGCTCAAGAAGAACAAACGCTTACCCAGACAAATGCCGTCGTGGGCTCGGTTCACTATTTATCACCAGAGCAGGCTCGTGGTCATTTAGCGACCAAACGGTCCGATATCTATTCATTGGGAATTATTCTTTATGAAATGTTAACGGGTCGTGTCCCTTTTGAAGGGGAGAACGCGGTATCCATCGCAATTAAACATTATCAGAATCAAATTCCTTATGTTCGAGATTTTGATCCGCGAATACCGCAAGCTTTGGAAAATGTGGTTTTAAAAGCAACGGCTAAAAATCCGTTTGATCGCTATAATTCAGTTTCTGAGATGGCAGACGACCTTAGTACGGCACTGTCAGTAAGGCGAGCTGAAGACAGTCGTTTTATTGCACCGTCTCTAACGGATGAAACGATTATTGCGGATGCCTCTGATTTTCAACCAAATCCAAAAGATGTGGCTGAGGTGAAGGCTATTTCCCAAAATGGTTCAAAGGATCAGCAGTCAACTAAAAGCAAAAAAAGAAGAAATCGTCATCCGCTCCGGAAAAAAATAGCATTCTTTTTTGGATTGCTAATTTTATTTATTTTTGGCATTGGATTAGCATTTTATTTGAGTTTTCCCAAGGTTGTGACGATTCCAAATGTTACTGGGTTAACACAGGCACAAGCAACGGTGGTATTAAAGAAACATGATCTTAAAGTAGGACAGATTACACGGACTGGAGATCAAAAAATTGACTATAAACGAGTGGTTGAAACACTTCCACGTAAGAAAAAGCAGGTTCAGGCGGGCGTGGCAGTGAATGTGGTGATTAGTCAGGGACCTAATAGCTATGTGGTCGATAACTACATTGGCAATTCATATGCCAAAGTTGCCAAAAAATTACGAGCAAAAGGGTTCAAGGTCAAAAAACGATCTATTCAAACTACTCAATTTGATCGTGGAAAAATTATTTATCAAAGTGTGGTTCCTGATCAGGTTGTGGTGCCCAGAGCCACGACGATCAGCTTTTCGGTAACTAAATAGAGTTGGAGGGTTTTAATGCAAAAAGGACAGATTATTCAATCTTTAAGTGGTTTTTACGACGTTAAGAGTGAGGACAAAATTTTTCGTACAAGAGCGCGGGGAAATTTTCGTAAACAGAAAATTTCTCCTCTTGTGGGCGATTGGGTTGAATTTGAAGGCCATGCCAAAAACGAAGGGTACATTTTAAAAATTGAATCACGCCGAAATGAATTAGTTCGGCCACCTTTAGCGAACATTGATCAAGCGGTCGTCGTTACGGCTTGTGTGCAACCAGATTTTTCTGCGAACCTGCTGGATCGACAGTTAGTGACTTTGGAAGAAAAGGGAATTTCTCCAATTATTTATTTTACAAAGGGTGATTTGACTCCCGAAAACAAGCAAGCACATTTAGAACAAATGGCCGATGGTTATCGGAAAATTGGTTATGAGGTTTATCTAGCTTGGCAAGCTTTTGATTCTGAAGATCTTGCAAGTTTAAAGGCCTTGTCTGCCAATAAGCTAACTATTTTTATGGGCCAAACAGGTGCTGGCAAATCAACTCTTTTAAATCATATTGATTCGAGACTGGCTTTACAGACGGGTGAGGTTTCACAAGCTCTCAATCGTGGGAAACATACAACTAGAAAAGTGGCTTTATTCCCAGTTGGTGATGGATTGGTAGCTGACACGCCAGGATTTTCAAGTTATACAGTTTTTGAAATGCGTTTGGAGGATCTTAAGGAGCTGTTTCCAGAAATTGCTCAAATTGGTTTAAACTGTCGATTCCGAGAATGTTTACACATTAACGAACCGAATTGTGCTGTCAAAAAAGCTTTAGAAGATGGCCAAATCATGCCAAGTCGGTATGAAAATTACGTTCAATTTTTTAACCTTATTAAAGACCAAAAGCCAGATTATCAGCGCAAAGGCTATTCTAAGAAAAAGGGGAAATAAGTTATGATTAAAGTTTCGCCATCAATTTTAAGTGCTAATTTTGTAGACTTAAAACCGGATATTGAAATTGCTCAAAAAGGTGGGGCAGACCTTTTACATATTGATGTAATGGATGGTCAATTTGTCCCTAATTTAAGCTTTGGTCCAGGAATGGTTGAAGCAATTCGACCAATCACAAGTATGCCATTGGACTGTCATTTAATGATTGAAAATCCAGAAAGATTTGTTACTCAGTTTTGTCAGGCAGGTGCCGACATTGTGGGTGTCCACGTTGAAAGTACGCCACATATTTATCGGGCTTTAGAAATGATCAAACAACATGGTGTAAAAGCTGAAGTTGTGTTGAATCCGGGAACTCCTATCAGCTTGGTGGAAGATGTTTTGCCGATTGTGGATCAGGTACTTGTTATGACCGTGAACCCAGGTTTTGGAGGTCAGAAATTCATCTCTCAAATGTTGCCTAAAATTCAACGTCTTAATCAGCTTCGTCAAACTGGTGAGAATAATTTTGCGATTGAAGTTGACGGGGGAATTAATGATGAAAATGTAGTTTCAGTTTATAAGGCGGGAGCAGACATTGCGGTGGCCGGATCGTATGTATTCAATAGTGAGGATCCAATCGCACAAATTAAAAAGCTTAAAACGAGGACGACAGATTAATGCAAGTAAATATATTAGCAGGTGGACCCCAACAGTTCTATCCAGAAAAGATCTTTAATCAAAAAGAAAACTGGATTGGCGTTGATCGGGGAGGCCTGTTTTTGTTACGTCAACACATTGTGCCTCAAATTGCAATTGGCGATTTTGACTCCATGAGCAAAACAGAATTCTCAGAAATAAAACGTCTTGTGCCGAAGATTATCCAAGTCAATCCTATTAAAGATGATACAGATACCGAATTGGCAGTATCCAAAGCTTTTACATTGCTGCATGCTGATGAAGTAAAAATTTATGGGGCGACTGGTGGTCGGCAAGATCATTTTTTGAGTAATTTTTTTATGTTTTTAAAGCCACAATTTAGAAAATATGCGCAACAAGTCCAATTGATAGATCGACAGAATGTTTTTTTGTTTTTTAATCCGGGAAAACATGTTTTGCTGAAACAGCCGCAATATAAGTATTTATCAATTGTCACTTTAGGTAACGTGGGGAATCTAACCTTACCAGATGAAAAATATCGATTACATAAACAATCTGATGAGAATCCGATTGTTTATGTCAGCAATGAGTTCATTAGTGAGAAAGCTACAATTAGTTTTTCAGCAGGAATGGTGGCGGCCATTTATAGTCGTGATTTACCTAAATAAAAAAATAAGTACAAATAAAAAAGATTGAAGCCTTTGATAGCTTCAATCTTTTTTATGCACGTTTAATTTTGCCTGATTTCAATGCTCGAGCAGAAACCCAAACACGTTTTGGTTTTCCATCCACAAGAATGCGGACCTTATGCAAATTTGGTTTCCAGCTTCGGCGACTGTGGTTCAAAGCATGTGAACGTGTGTTACCAAAGTGGGTACGACGACCGGTGACAAAGTCTTTTGCCATTTTAAAATCCTCCTTTGTCGCTTCTATATTTATCATAGAATTCTTTTTAACTCACCTAAATAACTTATCATATATGCCCCGCGATTGCAATACTTTTCTTTCAAGTAATTTTACTTGACAGTTCGTTTTAACAACCATAAGTAGAGATTTAAGTGGGTTTAATTAAGCGACTAATTGTTCTTGATGAGTTTAGCACAATTTTTCCGACGTGACGATAGCTAATTACTTGTAACCATACAAAAGTGAGCAGTTTTCCGGTTGAATACCAATGAAATAACCTTTTGGTGGAGATTAACAAATAATTGTCTAAAAGGTGGTTGCGTTTCTTGGTTTGTTGAAGTATGGTAAAATATCGTTGATATAAGAATCACGATTAAGGGAGGCTATTTTTGATGGCTGTAAAAATTCAAACAAAAAATGGAACTGTAGATGTATCCAATGATGTCATTGCCACAGTTGTTGGTGGCGCCGCAACAGATAATTATGGTGTTGTCGGTATGGCAAGTAAGAATCAGATTCGTGATAATTTAAATGAGATCTTACGTAAAGAAAATTATGCTAAGGGCGTTGTTGTCCGTCAACAAGATAATGGTGTGGCAATTGATGTGTACATTGTTGTCAGTTATGGCACAAAAATTTCTGAAGTTTCAAAAAATGTGCAATCGAAAGTAAAATATAATTTGGAATCAATGTTAGGTGTTTCGGCAAACTCTGTGAACGTTTTTGTCCAGGGTGTAAAGGTACTAGAAGCCTAGTTACGAAGGACTAAAACGAGGAGGAATTTAGAATTGAAAGTGGCAACTACTGAAATCACGAACCAAGAATTTGATCAAATGATTCAGGCAAGTGCGCGAAAGTTAAAACGTAATGCCGATTTTATTAACTCATTAAATGTTTTCCCAGTTCCCGATGGTGATACTGGGACAAACATGAGTTTATCAATGGAGAGCGGCGCAAAGTATGAAATGGATGAACCAAGCGAACATGTTGGTAAATTGGCTGGTGCACTTGCTAAAGGCCTCTTGATGGGTGCCCGGGGTAATTCTGGTGTGATTTTATCTCAGATTTTTCGTGGATTTTCTAAAAGTGTGGAAGATAAAGCAACTTTAAATGCTGATGATTTGGCGCAGGCGTTCGCTGACGGGGCTCAGACAGCCTATAAGGCCGTTATGAAACCAACCGAAGGAACTATTCTAACTGTCATCCGAGAAGCCGCTAAGGCAGGAAATGACGCTGCTGAAGAAAAAGATGATATTGTTTATGTTATGGATGCTGTCACAAAAGCTGGTAAAGAAGCTTTGAAAAAGACAACCGATCTTTTGCCAGTCTTAAAAGAAGTTGGGGTTGTGGATTCTGGTGGTCAAGGTTTGACGTTTGTTTTTGATGCTTTTGATGATGTTTTGAACGGTCGTACAGAAGCGGAAGTGGACCAACCTGATGAAGAACAGATGGATGAAATGGTCGATGCTAAACATCATCAAAGTGTTCAAGGTAAGATTGATCCCGCTGATATCAAATACGGTTACTGTACACAAATTATGGTTCGAATCGGCAAGGGATTACAAGTCGAACAAGATTTTGACTACGATACCTTTTATAATTATCTGGCTAAATTGGGTGATTCACTTTTAGTTGTTAATGATGATGATGTCGTTAAAGTGCATGTGCATACTGAACATCCTGGCAAAGTATTGGCTTGGGGACAGCAGTTTGGTGATCTTGCAACAGTTAAGGTCGATAACATGCGTCAGCAGCAAGAAGAAATCATTGAAAAAGACGATCCAGTTGAAGCAGAACAGACAGTTCCGGATACAAACGGAACGGCGATCATTGCAATTGCTTCTGGCGAAGGTGTTGATAAGTTGTTCCGAAGTCTTGGGGTGACCCACATTATTAGTGGCGGACAAACTATGAATCCAAGTACTGCGGATATTGTTTCGGCAATTAATGAGTCCCATGCGAAACGGGCAATTATTTTACCAAATAATAAAAATATCTTTTTAGCCGCTGAGCAGGCAATTGAAGTGGCGGACATTCCAGCTAAAATTGTGCATAGTCGTAATATTTCACAAGGAATGACAGCTTTAATGGGCTTTAATCCGGATAGCAAACTAGATGATAATGTCACTGCAATGGAAGATAATTTATCTTCTGTTAAAAATGGTGAAGTCACAACTGCTATTCGGGACACGACAGTGCAGGGCAAAACGATTAAAAAGGGCAATTTCATGGGTATCATTGATGGCACAATTGCCACTACAAAACCGACAATCCTTGAAGCGGCCAGTGAAATGGTTAAATTGATGCTGGATGAGGATAGTGAAATTGTGACTATCATTTATGGCAAAGATGCTAAAAGGGCCGATGCTGAAAAACTTGAGAGTACCGTTCAAGCATTAGACGATGAACTTGAAATTGAAGTTCATGAAGGCGATCAGCCGGTATATCCGTTTATTGTCTCAGTTGAATAAGTAATGTGAAGAGGTTGGAAATTTGTCAGCCTCTTTTTGTAGTTAGGGAGTCGATGTATGACTGAAAACACAATTTTCTCACCCATTTCAGTTCTTAGCGGCGTTGGGCTACAACGCGCAAAAGCACTAAATGAGTTAGGGATTTATACAATTGAAGATTTGTTACTTTATTTTCCGTTTCGTTATGAGGATTTACGACCTCAAAACATGGCGGACTTAGTGGATCAACAAAAAGTAACCTTAGAGGGTACTGTAGCTTCAGAGCCGGTTATTGCCCGTTATGGCAGAAAAAAGAATCGCCTGAATTTTCGTCTATTAACCGATCAAGAATCTGTTATGGTCACTTTTTTTAATCAACCCTGGATAAAAAAACAAGTCACAATTGATGAAAGGTTTGCCGTCTATGGCAAATGGGATGCACGACGTCGAAGTTTAACTGGAATGAAATTATTGCCATTTTCAAGCGGTGATTCTTCAGAAATTGATGCGGTGTACCCTGCTAGTCAACATATTCGCCAAAACACGATAAAAAAATTGGTTACGCAAACTTTTGAACAATTTCAAGATAAAATTGCTAATATTATTCCAGAAACGTTAATTGAGAAGTACCGATTAATTGATCGCAAAACAATGATTCATGATTTACATTTTCCTGACGATTTAAAATCGGCAAAAATTGCCCGGCGAACGGCAACTTTTGAAGAGTTTTTCGTTTTTCAAATGGAATTACAAGTACTCAAAAAACGAGATCAAACAGAAAATGGAACGGCTATTGAATACAATATTGATGAATTAAAAAAATTCATTGCGAGTTTGCCATATGAATTGACGGATGCCCAAAAACGCGTGGTTAATGAAATTTGTTATGACCTCAAACGGCCGATTAGAATGAACCGCCTGTTGCAAGGTGATGTTGGGAGCGGAAAAACAATTGTGGCAGCAATTGTCATGTTTGCAGCAATTACAGCGGGCTACCAAACGGCCTTAATGGCGCCCACAGAAATTTTGGCCGAGCAACATGCCAATAACCTCACCAAGATATTCGAAGGGATGGGTGTGAATATAGGTCTGTTGACCGGTGCATCTGGCTCAAAGTCCAAGCAACGACGGGCGTTATTGGCGGGAATTGAACAGGGTGATATCAATTTAGTGATTGGGACCCATGCGTTGATTCAAGATGATGTCAAGTTTAAAAAGCTCGGCTTAGTTATTATTGATGAACAGCACCGTTTTGGGGTTAAACAACGGGAAACCTTGCGCAAAAAGGGTGCTGATGTTGATGTTTTGGCAATGACAGCAACGCCAATTCCCCGAACTTTGGCAATCACAGCCTATGGGGAAATGGATGTTTCCACGATTGATCAAATGCCTAATGGTCGAAAACCAGTGCTAACTAGCTGGGTCAAAAATAGTAATGTTCGTGGTATGCTGGATTTTGTGAAAAAACAATTTAAAGCTGGTCACCAAGCGTTTGTGGTTACACCATTAATTGAAGAATCAGAATCTTTAGATTTGAAAAATGCGATGGCACTCTACGATCAATTGCAAACCGAATTTGAACCAACTTATAAAGTTGGGTTGCTTCATGGTAGAATGAAGCCTAATGAAAAAGATGAAATTATGCGTCAATTTAAGGACAATGAATTTCAGCTTTTAGTCTCAACCACTGTTATTGAAGTAGGGGTGGATGTCCCCAACGTAACAGTCATGATTATTTATGATGCCGATCGGTTTGGATTAGCACAATTGCATCAATTACGGGGACGCGTTGGACGTGGACAAGATCAGGCTTACTGTATCTTGGTGGCTGATCCTAAAAATGAGACTGGGATTAAACGCATGAAGATTATGACTCAATCGAACGATGGGTTTAAAATTTCCCAGGCTGATTTGCAACTTCGGGGTTCTGGTGACGTGTTTGGAAGTAAACAGTCAGGTATTCCTGAGTTTCGAGTTGGCGACCCCGTTGTGGATATTGGGGCATTGCAAACGGCGCAACTAGAGGCTAGTAAAATTGTGAACGAAGAAGATTGGCAAATAGACAAGCAATTTAGAAAATTAAGTGATTATTTAACGATTGTTATGCAAAAAAATGCCAATTTTGATTAATTTGAAAATGAGGGATAAAAATGAAATTAGCAATTGATGCTATGGGTGGCGACTATGCACCAGAAAAAAATGTTCAAGGCGTTGAGCTGGCCAGGGACAAGTATTCAGATGTTAAATTTACCCTGTTTGGTAAAGAAGATCAGATAAAAAAATATCTTAACAATGGTGAACGGATTACCATTGTTCATACAGATTCAGAAATTGCGATGGGTGATGAACCGGTTCGGGCGGTACGTCAAAAAAAGACCTCTTCTTTGGTGTTAGCCGCTCAAGCTGTTAAAGAGGGAAAAGCTGATGCACTATTTTCAGCCGGTAATACGGGAGCATTATTAGCTGCGAGTTTATTTATTATTGGCAGAATTAAAGGGATTGATCGACCAGGAATGACCACGACGCTACCTGCATTAGAGGGTTCACCAGATTCATTTACGATGCTAGATGTTGGTGCAAATGCGGAAAGCAAAGTGAAGAATTTGCAGCAGTTTGCTGTCCTCGGTAACTTTTACAGTAGTAACGTAATGGGGGTCACGAATCCAAGGATTGCTTTATTAAATAACGGTGCTGAAGAAGACAAAGGTGATCCGCTGCATAAAGAGACCTACCAGGTACTCAAAGACGATCCTAACTTGAATTTCGTGGGTAATATTGAGTCTCGTGAGCTTTTAGCCGGTAAGGCAGATGTTGTGGTTACGGATGGTTTTACAGGCAATGCGGTTCTTAAAAATACAGAAGGAACCGCCTTATCGATGCTAAAATTAATCAAACATACTATTTTGGATTCTGGCGTGCAGGTCAAATTGGGTGGAATGCTGTTAAAGCCGGCTTTTAAAGTGATTCAAGATAAAATGGATTATTCAAAACATGGTGGTGCGGTTCTGTTAGGTGTAAAAGCGCCGGTTGTTAAAGCACATGGATCAAGTAATGAGATTCAGGTATCTAATGCTTTACGTCAACTCCGCTCGATGGTTAAATCAAATTTGACTCAGAATTTGGCAGACTATTTTGCAGCGCGGCCAACTGATAAAAAATAAAATCTTCTCATTTTGGGTGGACAATACCCAAGAAAAACATTAAACTTATCTGATGTAATTAAAAGATATAAGGAGTATCACATGACTAAAGAAGAGGTATTTACCAAGATTACCGATATCATTGTGGATCATTTTGATGTCGATAAAGCAAAAGTTACAAACGATTTGAACTTTAAAACTGATTTGAATGCAGATTCAATTGATATTGTTGAATTTGTTCTTGAATTGGAAGATACATTTGGCGCGGAAATTTCTGATGAGGATGCTGAAAAGCTTTCCACAGTCGGTGAAGCAGTTGATTTCATTACCGCCAATCAAAAGAAATAAAAAATGACCACTTTTGAGACTGGAATGTTTTGTTCCGGTCTCAATTTGTATCTGTAATGGCGATGTAGTAGGCAGTTTCGCTAAAAAAAGCTATAATGTTATAGTGAGTATTTAAGGAAGGATGAAACTTTTGAAAAAATCAATTGATGAAGCATTAAAGAAGAATTTTCAAATTGAATTTCATGACGAAAGTTTATTGGACGAAGCTTTAACTCAAGCGTCATATGTCAATGAACATCCCAATCAAGGGTTGAAATTTTATGAACGAATCGAATTTTTGGGGGATGCAGTTTTACAGTTAATTGTCTCCGAATATATTTTTAAACGTTATCCAGAAATGCCACAAGGAAAGCTAACTCGTTTGAGAGCAGCTATGGTTTGTGAAGCTAGTTTTAGTCAGTTTGCGCGTGAATGCCATTTTGATCAATACATCCGGCTTGGTAAGGGTGAAGAAAAGGCTGGCGCTCGGAATCGTGATTCACTTCTTTGTGATATTTTTGAATCTTTTGTTGGGGCAGTCTATATAGACCAGGGCCGACAAACTGTTGAAAAGTTTGTGCACCAAGTTATTTTTCCTAAATTGGATACTGGTGCTTTTGATCACGTGATTGATCACAAAACTAATTTACAGGAAATTTTGCAACGTGATGGCGACGTCTTGATTCATTATGAGTTGTTAAACGAAGCAGGTCCCGATAATGATCTAGATTTTGAAGTGGCTGTTTTTGCCGATGATCGAAAACTTGGTGTTGGCACGGGTAAGTCCAAGAAATTAGCGGAACAAGATGCTGCCAAAGATGCCTTGCAAAAGTTACGGGTAAAGAATGCTTAGATTAGGAGTTTGATGTTAATGAAACTTAAGTCCTTACAAATAAGTGGCTTTAAGTCCTTCGCCGATAAAACCACGATTAATTTTGAAGACGGAATTACCGGAGTTGTCGGGCCAAACGGAAGTGGCAAAAGTAACATTATTGAAGCTGTCCGTTGGGTCATGGGCGAGCAGTCAGCTAAAAGTTTACGTGGGGGAAAAATGCCCGACGTCATTTTTGCGGGCTCACAAAGCAGACAACCTCTTAATCGGGCGGCAGTGACCATTACATTTGATAATTCGGATCACTTTTTGAAGACTGATTTTACAGAAGTCAGTGTGACACGTAAATTGTTTCGTAATGGTGACAGTCAGTATTTGATTAATCAAAATGACTGTCGACTAAAAGATGTGTTGGATCTGTTTATTGACACTGGTTTAGGTCGCGATTCGTTTTCTGTAATCTCTCAGGGTCGGGTTGAAGCAATCTTTAATAGTAAACCAGAAGATCGACGGGTCATTATTGAAGAGGTCGCCGGCGTTTTGAGTTATAAACAAGATAAACAAAAAGCCGAATCAGAGCTAAGCAAAACGAACGATTATTTGGACCGAGTGAGTGATTTAATCGCCGAACTCCAGTCTCAACTGGAGCCTTTGGAAGAACAAAGTAGTCTGGCTCAAGATTACGTTGATCAAAAAAAGCAATTTGATAAGTTGGAGAAAACACGATTAGTTCAGTTAATTGAGGGTTTACAAGGCCAAAGCCAATCAATCACTGATAAAGTAACCGCTGCTGAAAAGTTAGTTGATCAATATCAGAAACAAAAAAAGACTTTGACGATCACGGTTGATCAATTAAAGCAACAACGCCAAGTTTTAGAATCAAAAAAAGATAATTTACAAACTGACTTATTGAATACCACTAAAAGGTATGAGAATTTGGCCGGTCAACAAAATGTCGGTTCAGAAAAAACTAAGTATCAAGATCAACAACTCAGTGAATTGGCGGAAACCATCAAGGCTAATTCGCAAAAACTAACTGATTACCAGGCACAAAAAGTAGAATTAGATCAACAGGTTGCTGCTAATCAACAGACCGTTGAAAAAATTAAGTCAGCACTAGCAGGTTTGTCTGAAAAAGAAATTCAAAAAAAGCAGACTGAGATTCAAGCTACGATTGATCAGTTGCAGACGACTTATATTGAGAAAATGCAACAGGTGGCACAAGTTCACAATGAACAGGTCAATCTAAAAAAAGGGTATGAACAAGATAGCCAACAGCAATTGCATGTCAATGCTGATCTGCGCAAATTAGAAGATCAACTTGATGAATTAACGGCTGGCTTTAAAGATCAAGAAAAGCGCGTAGAGACTTTAAAAAAGGACGCCCAAACTGCCGAAAACACATTAAAAGAGGCTTTAAGTGACTATCAAAAGTTATCTGAACAGCAAAAACAAAGTCAGGATAGTTGGCTAGATGCTTTACGGGTTTATCAACAAGCAAAGACTAGGTTAGAAACGCTCAGTAATTCAGATGTAGAACTTCGTAGCTATTATCAAGGTGTGCAAAACGTTTTAAAAAATAAGACACAATTTCCGGGTCTAATTGGCGTTGTTTCCGAATTACTGGAAGTTCCTGATAAATACACAAAAGCGATTGAAACTGTATTGGGTGGCCAGCTTCAGCAACTAGTTACTCAAAATGATCAGGATGCGCGCCAAATTATTCAGTATTTGACTAAGCAACGCGCCGGAAGAGTGACTTTATTGCCTCTTTCAAGAATTCATGCCAAACAAGTCTCAGCTAAAGTGCAACATGAATTAGAGAATTTAGAGGGTGTAGAGGGAATTGCCGCAGATCTGGTACAAACTTCTGATAAGTGGGGATTGGTTAAACAGTTTTTACTGGGTAACGTGTGTGTGGCAACGGATCTAAAGCAGGCTTCAAAGATTTCTAAGCAATTGTCAACTCGTTTGAAGATCGTAACCTTAGATGGCGAAATTATTAATCCGTCTGGTTCGATGACTGGTGGTGTGAATCGTCACCAAACTGCTGGATTATTGACCCAAAAGCAAGCACGGAGTAATTTGGCGAAACAGGTTAGCCAAATGAAAACACAATTGGCTAGTCGTGAAGCTTTAGTTCAGGATTTAAAGCAGCGACTAGCCGCCACCGAAACAAAGGGTAGCGAATTAAGGCAACAATTTAATGTCACTAATGATTTGTTTAAAGATGGTCAATCAAAACTAACCATTTCCAAAAATCAGATCACAGAGTTGGATCGTCGGATTGTTGCTGTTAAGTATGAGTCACAGCAAAATGGTGATTTACAATCTGATTTCACAACCCAATCGGCGGATCTAAGTCAACAGGAAAAACAATTGAACGCCGACTTGGAGAAGATTTCAACCGATACCAATTCATATAAACAGCGGCTCACTGAATTACATGAAAAACAGGATAAAAGTCAACAAGCACTCGCGCACTATCGGGATCAATTGACAGATGCTCAGGTCACATTGACCCAAGCAAAAACGAGATTGAATGCGCTTGAAGAAACAATTGAAAAAACGCAGCTGCTTGTGCAAAATTCTAAAAAACGCCAGGTAACGATACGCTCAGAAAAGGAATCGACTGGTTCTAAAAATGAGGCACAACAAAAAGAACTGGCTGAAAGTAAAAAAGCGATTGCTGAATTAAAAATGCAATTGGAAGACCAGAAAGCAAGTTTTACCAAGCTTGATCAATCCTTAACTGAAAAAGAGCAAGAATTGCAACGCGTTCAGGAGCTCGGTTCCGTTTCAAGTGACGAGTTGCAAACTATTAAAATCAAGCAAACTCGTTTGTCAGAGCAAGTTGATCACGCCTTGAATGATTTAAGTGAGAAATATCAATTAAGCTTGGAATTAGCCAAAGCACAAAGTATAGCTGTAGCTCCAGATGAGTTACAACGTGAACTTAAGTTAGCTAAAAAGGGTCTTGCCGAAATTGGTGAAGTAAACGTTGGTGCGATTGAAGAATTCCAACGGGTATCTGAACGTTATCAATTTTTAACCACTCAAAAAGATGATTTAATGACTTCGCAAAAGCAGTTGCTTGAAACGATCAACGAAATTGATACTGAAGCGGCATTACGCTTTAAGAACACCTTTGATCAGATTTCAGCCTCATTTTCGAAAGTCTTTGTCAAAATGTTTGGTGGTGGCAAGGCGAAACTGGAATTAACAGATCCTGAGCATTTACTGACCACAGGGATGGAAATTAAGGCACAGCCACCTGGTAAAAAGTTTCAGCGACTAAGTTTACTTTCTGGTGGTGAACGGGCGCTAACGGCGATTACATTGCTTTTTTCAATTTTGGAAGTTAACCCAGTGCCATTTTGTATTTTGGATGAAGTTGAAGCTGCCTTTGATGACGCAAATGTGGCGCGTTTTGCAGATTATCTCCGCAATTTCCGTCACCAGACCCAATTTGTTGTGATTACCCATCGAAAGGGTACAATGGTAGAATGCGATGTCTTATATGGGGTCACGATGCAAGAATCCGGAGTTTCGAAGATGGCTTCTGTATCACTTGAAGATGTTTCACGAAAGGAGACCAGCACGCAATGAGTATATTTGGTCGAAGAAAGAAAAAGAAACTTGAAGAACAAGAAGCTTTGGCGCAACAAGCGTTAGAACAAAAAGCAAACGAAGAAAAAACAATAGAAAAGAAAACACCTGAAGAGCCTGAAATTTCACCAGCTGATACGCAAGTTAATCCACAAAATGTGACGAGCGAAGAAGCAGCAGAAATCGATCGTTATAACCGTGGTTTGGAAAAGTCACGCCGCACTTTTGGTCAAAAGCTGACCGCCCTATTTACAAATTTTAGTGGGGTTGATGATGATTTTTATGATGACTTAGAAGAAACTTTAATTGGCGCTGATGTCGGATTTGAAACAGCTGTTCAGATTAGTGATGAAGTGCGCGAAGAAATTGAAGCCAAGCACGAAAACGATCAAAAAGTTATCTCGAACTTGATCGTATCTAAATTGGTTTCACTCTATACACGCAACGGTACAAAAGAAGATAATCACTTGGTTTTTGCAACTGAAGGGCCCAGTGTGTTCTTGTTTGTCGGTGTAAATGGTGTTGGTAAAACTACTAGTATCGGTAAACTTGCCAATCGATTTAAGAAGCGCGGTAAAAAAGTGTTACTAGCTGCTTGTGATACATTCCGAGCAGGTGCCATCGAGCAATTACAAGAATGGGGTAAACGTGACGGGGTTCCGGTTGTTTCGGGACCAGAGAAAAGTGATCCAGCAGCAATTGTATTTGATGCTGTTAAAAAGGCTAAAGCCGAAAATTATGATCTGGTTTTGGTAGATACAGCCGGTAGATTGCAAAATAAAGTTAATTTGATGAAGGAACTTGATAAGATGCGACGGGTTATTACACGTGAAATTCCGCATGCGCCGCAAGAGATTCTTCTCGTTTTAGATGCAACAACTGGACAAAACGCAATGAGTCAGGCTAAGATTTTTAAGGAAACTACCAACGTAACTGGAATTATTTTGACGAAACTAGATGGAACTGCAAAAGGTGGGATTGTTTTGGCAATTCGCAATCAACTTCATCTTTCGGTTAAGTATGTCGGACTTGGCGAACAGGTGGACGATTTAAGTCCATTTTCACCTAAAGACTTTGTCGACGGTCTGTTTAGTGGCTTTCTGGAGCCGGCCAAATAGGAAGTAGTGTGATTAAATGGAGATTGAGAAAAATAACCGCATTAATTTTCTGTTTGAATTTTACGGGAGCTTATTAACCAAAAAACAGCGTAATTACATGGAACTTTATTATGCCGATGATTATTCACTAGGCGAAATTGCGGAAAATTATACTGTAAGTCGGCAAGCAGTGTATGATAATATTAAGAGAACAGTTCAAATTTTAGAAGATTACGAAGAAAAACTGCATACTTATGGCAATTTTTTGGCGCGCAATCACCAAACGGATCGTTTAATGGACTATGTTAAAAACAATTACGCACAAGATAAAACGCTTCTACAATTAGTAGATAACCTAGAATCAATTGAGGGAGAATGAAAGGTAGGGACTAATCCATGGCTTTTGAAAGTTTAACAGATCGACTTCAAAATGCTTTTAGTAAATTAAGAAAAAAAGGTAAAATTTCCGAAACGGATTTACGAGGAGCAATGCGTGAAATTCGGTTGGCCTTATTAGAGGCCGACGTTAACTTTACCGTTGTTAAAAACTTCGTTAAAACAGTTCGTGACAAAGCAATTGGTGCGGATGTCTTAAAGGGCTTAAATCCAACTCAACAGATTGTCAAAATCGTTAATGATGAGTTAGTTAAAATCATGGGTGATCAAGCTGTTGACTTAAACAAATCACCTAAAATACCAACAATTATCATGATGGTTGGTTTACAAGGGGCAGGTAAAACTACTACTGCTGGTAAATTAGCTTTAAAGCTAAAAAATGAACAAAAAGCGCGGCCATTGATGATTGCAGGGGATGTTTATCGGCCTGCCGCTATTGACCAGTTGATCCAAGTTGGACAACAAATTGATGTGCCCGTTTTCCAGTTAGGTACTGATGTTGATCCCGTTGAGATTGTGCGTCAAGGTTTGCAAAAAGCGGATGAAGAAAATAATGATTATGTCATTATTGATACTGCCGGTCGTTTACAAATTGACGAAAAACTGATGGATGAACTTTCTCGAATCAAAGCATTAGCTCATCCAAATGAAATCCTGTTAGTTGTCGATGCCATGACTGGTCAAAATGCGGTCAATACAGCTGAAGGTTTTAATAATCAGTTGGATGTGACGGGCGTTGTCTTAACTAAGTTAGATGGTGACACCCGTGGTGGTGCTGCTCTTTCAATCCGCGCGGTGACTGGTAAACCAATTAAGTTTATTGGGCAAGGCGAAAAGATGACTGATCTCGATGTCTTCCATCCAGATCGAATGGCTTCCCGAATTTTGGGGATGGGCGATATGCTCACCTTGATTGAAAAGACTCAGAAAGAGTACGACGAAAAACAAGCCCAAGATGTGACCAAAAAGATCCGGGAAAATAGTTTTGACTTCAACGATTTCGTTGATCAAATGGATCAAATGCAAAATATGGGATCTATGGAAGATATCATGAAGATGATTCCAGGGATGGCCAATAACCCTGCTTTAAAGAACGCTAATATTGATCCTAAAGATATGGCTCATATGAAGGCGATCGTACTATCAATGACTCCTGCTGAACGGGAAGATCCAAACTTGTTGAACCCAAGCCGGCGTCGTCGGATTGCTGGTGGGTCTGGTCGACCAGTGGTTGAAGTTAACCGAATGATTAAACAGTTTGGTCAAATGAAAAAAATGATGAACCAAATGTCTAAAGGTAACTTCAACGGTATGGATGGTTTGTTGGGTAAGGGCGTAGGTGGTCGTCTCTCGAAGATGGCGATGAATTCCATGGTCCGTAAGGTCAAGAAAAATAAGAAAAAACGTATGAAGAAAAATCGGCGAAATAAGTAGGATTAGGCCAATAAATTCAAAGCTTTCTGTAAGAGCACTGCGATATTTGGTATAAAGTGCTGATGATTTTGGAAAGTTTTTAGATGAAAATAGTGATTAAGGTTGCTAGTTGGAGTTTAAATACAAAATAAAAGATAGAATATGTTCGTCTATTTAGATGCTACATATTCCAAGAGATGAAGCACCCAGAAACGAGATTAGAAGTCGTTTCTGGGTGCTTTTTTATTTATTTGGTAATTTTTAAGAAATTACATGGTTTAATGGTTTCTTCTCCAGAAAAATACTTGGATAGGTTTGTAGAAGCTGATGCTAGTGCAATCACTATGCACCGTAATTGCAATGAAGATTTGTACTACTTAATAACTAAGATTAATAACTTAGGTATTGATAGGTATTGATTCAGGTATTACGTTGAATCCAGTTTCTTCTCCAGAGTCAATAAAATATTTATTGCCATTAATTCATCGTGTTTTGGTTAACTTGCCTAGATCGAGTTGGTCAAAAATGTTCTTATAATGAGCCAAAAAAGTTAACTGGCTCGATAAAAAACGAAAGAATGGTAATTTGAACTATAGAATTGCGGTTGATGGTGGAATTAAAAGTAGCAACATTCAAACTTTCATGTGCGCAAATTGCGATGACTTTGTTTCTGGTAGCTGTATAGTAAAATTGAAAACTGCTAGAGAAAATCTGAAGAAACTTTTGAGAGTGACTGATAATGGATAAAATCAAAATTAATGTTAAAAAATTTTTGCCGATGGTAATGATCGCTCCGTAATTGTTGCCCAGTGTTTGGTAATCGACTTATGCAGTTAAAAAATGATTTGTATATAGTAGTTTCGGGTTCGGTAGCTAATCCAGAAATAATTGACAGAATTAAAAAAGCCAAAAAAAGCTGGTAGTAAAGTAATGATAATTGTTGCAAATATGTCGAGTCCTTTGCTCAAGCTATCTGATCACTATGTGTTTATAAAATCCGATAGTAAGAATACTAGTTCAAAAAGTTCCATTCGGCCGATGGGATCTTTGTTCGAATTCTTTATATGGAAGGACTGATTCTTCAGTTAAAAGCGCAGTTACATCAAATTGAAAGGAATATGCAAAGGCGACACACAAATATAGAGTGAAATGAAACTTAAGTTATAAAGACGCAATCAAACTCGTGAAAATGGCTGCGCTTTTTTATGCACATATGTTAGCATGTAAGCGATTGCGTTGCTTCGAAACAGGGGGTGAATTTGATGTTAATTAATGAAATTGATGACTATATTGAAAAAATGAGTAAAAATTTAAGTTTTAAGACTTCAAATGCTTTTGAAGTTTCTAAAAAGTTTAAATTAAAAAGAAATACAGCAAGTCACTATTTAAATCTACTGGTTCATTCAAAAAGATTACTGAAAATAAGTACTAGACCGGTTATTTTTATAGGAAGGGAATGGTTTTTGAATAATGGCGGTAATGGTGAATTGGATGGTTTTCAAAGCTTAAGAGATTTGCATGATTTTATGAAGAAAAATCAAAAAAAGGACCCCTTTAGTGAAATCATTGGTCATGATGCTTCTCTATATCAAATCTTGGAACAATTACGGGCTGCTGCTATGTACCCTGGTAAAGGGTTGCCAACAATATTAACTGGAGAAACTGGATCCGGAAAAAGTTATTTGGCAAAAAAGTTTTACGAGTACTGTGAAGAAAAATCTTTGGTTTCAAGTGATGCGCCATTTATAAGTTTTAACTGTGCGCAATATGCTGATAATCCGGAGCTGTTAACCAGTTCATTATTTGGATATAAAAAGGGAGCTTTCACGGGTGCAGAAGAAGACCACGTTGGTATATTTGAGCAAGCACAAAACGGAGTTCTTTTTTTGGATGAAGTGCAGAGGTTATCAGCACATGGTCAAGAAAAATTATTTACATACTTGGACGATAGTGTAGTTTATCGAGTTGGTGAGGCAACGCATCCTCGGCAACTCAATGTGAGGTTACTTTTTGCAACAACAGAATCTCTTGGTAGTTCTTTTCTTAAAACGTTTATAAGAAGGATACCAGTTAAAATTAAAGTCCCAAGTATTTATGAAAGAACTTTATCAGAGAAAAAGGAGTTAATTTGGTCATTCTTTATGGCGGAAAGTAAAATTGTCAATAGAGAATTCAAAATTTATCCTGAGTTGATAGATGAATTGGTTAAAGTTCGATACAAGGATAATATTGGTGGTATGAAATCTAAAATCAAGAAAATTGTTGCAATGTCAATTATTCATGATAATGGAGATCTATTATTGAAACCAGAACAATCAAAGAAAATTTCGTTTCACAAAAATCAAGAAGAACTACAGATCATCACACCTCAAACGACGTTACCTGATATAATTTCACAAAAGGGAAGTAATGATAATGCACTAAATAGAATGATTTCTTTAATCACAAATTCAATATCTGCGGGTGGGGAAACTATGGATTTCGGAGAACTAGCATCAAATTGCTACAATGCTGTAAATGATTTTAACGATTATCTTGTTTTTAAACACGCTCAGTCAGATATGCCAATTAATTATTACTCTACTGAGATTAATCGAATTATTGATTTTTTTCGAGACGATTATAATATGAAATTAGATGGAAATACAGGTATTGTGATTGGTTACTATTTATATTTTAAAAAACATTTGAATTGGCAAATCAAAAACGAAAGTATACCAGTTATAAATACCATTAATCAACGTTTAATTGAGAATCTCGGACTCTCCGATCATGTTTTAAATAGTTTTATTAACAGTATTACTGAGAATACTGGTGTTGTATTAGATGAAAGTGATAAATTATTTATTCTCGGAAATTTGTTGGAAAAACATGTTAAACAAAACAATATTACAACTCACGGACTTATATTAGCCCATGGATATGCCACTGCCAGTAGTATTGCTAATGTCGTTAATAGGCTCTTGAAAAATAATATCTTTGATGCAATTGATATGCCGATAAACTCTGATACTAAAGAGATGGCTGAGAAGATTGAATATTATTTTAGGAATGATGAACATCGTAAGGACACATTGGTTTTTATAGATATGGGTTCTCCAGCGGACATTGTAAGAAAACTAGAAATGAAGTTGGGTTTTACAGTTGGTTTGATTGATAACGTGTCAACATTAATGGTGGTGGATGCGGGAGAAAAAATGACACACGGTATTTCATTAGAACAAATTGTTAAAAAAATACCTGATCATTGTATTCAAAGTGGTAAGATGCTCTATCAAAAAAATAAAAAAGACTTGATAATCACAACTTGTTTGACTGATATTGGTACAGCAAAACAAATTCAAAAATTATTGATAGAAAGTTTACCTCAGAGTATGTTGTCAAATTTGTCTGTAAAATCATTTGAATATGATGCATTAATTGATTCAGATCAAAGGGTCTACACTTTCTGGTATTGGTGAATAACTAATACCAGAAAGTGTAGACCCGGTTTTATTATGGCTTAGTTCCATATGTCGTTGCTATTTTTTAGTAATCCGAAAGTCAAAGTTGATTTTCCTGAATAGGGTGCGGTTTTTCATAAAAATATCCTTGACGAATATCAATGTCAAAAAGATCAATAAAAGCATCAATTTTTTCGTTTTCGATTCCTTCAAGAATAAAACGAACTTTGTGTTTCTTAGCAAAACCACGCCAATAAATGATCCGTTGTTGAATTTCTGGAAAGTAAACTGATTGGCCAAAATTTTGAAGGGCAAACTTTATTTCATTAGTATATGGAATGAGAGCTCTTACCTGATCTTCTGTATTAACCCCACAATCGACATCATCGATTGAGATGGTCATGCCTTCTTCAATGAATTGTTTTAACTGATTAATAATGTCACATTCCTTAAAATGATTTTTAGTCTCATCTTCAGTCAACTCAATTTGAATTTGTACAGGACGTAACAGTTTTTGAATTCCAATCAGTGCATCAACTATTTTTTGATTCATAAGTTGGGTTCGGTTGAGGTTGACGGACAAAAATGGTACTTTACTATAAAGTTGCTCAGCTATTTTGATGATTTCATCCGCCACTATTTCAGGGGGTAAACTTGTGAAGTTTGTAACTGGTCCCCAATTTGAACCAACTTGTTTGCGAAGTAATAGTTCATAGCCGACCACAGACTTATTATATTTATTAATGATTTGTTGAATAAAATATTGATACATTGTAAGGCTCCTATACAAAAATCATTGGTTAGTTACTTCTTTTAAAGAAAAAAGACCCGCAATCTTGACTTTCTCAAGTACGGGTCGTCACTCTTAATGCACTTTGAGAAACTTAAATTATGTAAAATTGCATTTTTGAGTTGAGCAAATATAATTAACACTGTTAAAATACCATTTTTTGTTTAAAAATGCAATAAGAATCGGGAACTATCTATAGTTCGATTGCTTTAATTACTAAATTAATAACCTATTTTAATAATTCCAACCATGACATAATTGAGGTGTGACGTGGGAAAGAAAATGGCGTTTCTGGATTAACTAATTTTCAACAATAAAATAAAGCACTTAGTTTGACTGGGATGATCCGGAACTATGAATTCCAAAGAAATTGTTTAATAAAAACTGCCTGTAAAGAAAAAAACCTTTACATCTAAATGAATAACTGGTATATTATTTAACGTGAAATAAAACAGGAGGTGTTGACATGTCTGTAAAAATTCGTTTGAAACGAATGGGTTCAAAAAAGCGTCCTTTCTACCGTGTGGTAGTTGCTGATTCTCGCTCTCCACGTGATGGTCGTTTTATCGCCCAAGTTGGTACTTATAATCCATTAGTTAATCCAGCTGTAGTAAAATTAAATGAGGAAGACATCTTAAGTTGGTTAAGTAATGGTGCTCAACCATCAGATACCGTTAAGAATATTCTTTCAAAAGCTGGAATTATGAAAAAGTATCATGAATCAAAGCTTGCTAAGTAATCGGCATTTTTAATTATGAAAAATGTAGAAACTTTAATCTTAACAATTGTTAAACCACTTGTTTCGTATCCGGAGCGAATTACAATTGAACGATCAGAATCCGATCGCTTTTATGAATTTCATTTAAGTGTGGCTGATGAAGATGTTGGCCGAATTATCGGTCGACATGGTCGAGTTGCTCAAGCAATTCGGAACGTTGTTTATAGTTTTCGTTTCCATGGCGAAAAACGAGTTCGGTTAGTGATTGAGGATGGCAAATCAAAAAACTCTTAAACGAAATGTTGATTTTGTTTAAGAGTTTTTAGTATATTACGAGGTAAATTATGCAATATTATAAAGTGGGTACCATTGTCAATACACATGGCATTCAAGGCGAAGTAAAAGTGTTGCCAATTACTGATTTTCCTGAAGAACGTTTCAAAGCTGGCAAGCAACTATTCTTGTTTTCTCCCAAGGATGATGCCACTCCCGTACAAACTTTAAAAATTAAAAAGTCCCGTCAACAAAAACAGGTCTATTTACTTCAATTCGATGGCTTCGATTCAATTAATGATGTTGAAAAGTATAAACGATTTGAGTTGAAGGTTTCCGAAGATGACCGGAAGAAATTGGGCAGTGATGAGTTTTATTATGATGACATCATTGGTCTTAAGGTATACGACGCAGATGATCAGTTGCTTGGAACGGTTTCTGAAATTTTGTCTCCGGGAGCTAATGATGTTTGGGTCGTTAAACGCGCCGATAAGGACGATTTGTTGTTACCATATATTCATCAGGTAATTAAAAAGGTTGATTTGGATAATCAGCGAGTTACAGTTGAACTCCTGGAGGGGCTGGATTCATGAAAATTGATATTTTAAGCCTTTTTCCAGATATGTTTAGCGGTCCCTTACATCAATCGATTGTGGGAAAAGCCATTGAAGACCAGTTGCTTGATGTCAAGGTAACCAATTTCCGCGATTTTTCTAGTGACAAACACCATAATGTCGATGATTACCCGTATGGTGGTGGGGCGGGGATGCTCCTTCAACCTCAACCCATTTTTGATGCAATGGCCGCTGTAGAAAACGATAATGCTAACTTACCAAAGGGGCGAGTGGTCATTTTAGATCCCGGTGGTAAGCAGTTTGACCAAAAAATGGCGGAGTCTTTTGCGCAAGAAGCACACTTAACTTTTATTTGCGGTCATTATGAAGGCTATGACGAGCGGATTAAAACATTGGCTACGGATGAGGTTTCATTGGGTGACTATGTGCTTACAGGTGGGGAACTTGCTGCAATGGTAATGATTGATGCCACCGTGCGCTTACTACCTGGAGTTTTGGGGAATAAAGAGTCGGCACCTGGAGATTCTTTTTCAACTGGTTTGTTAGAATATCCGCAATACTCACGTCCGGCTGATTTTAGAGGGATGCAGGTTCCCGAGGTATTATTGAACGGGAATCATCAATTAATCGATCAATGGCGCCAAAAACAGGCTTTAAAGCGAACCTTATTAAAACGTCCGGACCTTTTGAAAAAAATAAGGCTGAGTAAAGAAGACTTAAATCTCCTCAATGATATAAAAGCAGAGTTGAGTGAACCTGAAGCAAAAAACTAGAACAGCTTTACAGCCAGTAAGTTTTATGATAAACTTTTGATTGGTCTGTTAAGACTGAAGAAAACAATATTCCGCTGTTCAACAAGGATAAGAATGTTGATGAAAGGAAGGTTTCTTAAATGAATCCATTAATTAACAAAATTACCGAATCACAATTGCGTGATGATATTCCTGATTTCCGTGCTGGAGATACAGTTCGTGTGCATGCCCGTGTTGTTGAAGGTACTCGTGAACGTATCCAGTTATTCGAAGGTGTTGTGATCAAACGCCATGGTGTCGGAATCAGTGCTACTTATACAGTTCGTAAGATTAGTAATGGTGTGGGCGTTGAGCGTACATTCCCATTACATTCACCACGAGTTGCTAAGATTGATGTTATTCGTCATGGACGTGTTCGTCGTTCTAAACTTTATTACTTACGTGCTTTACATGGTAAGGCTGCTCGTATTAAAGAAGACCGTCGTTAATATAGACAAAAATGCAAACCTTAAGGGTTTGTATTTTTTTATGACAATTTACTTAAATCATGATTAAGGTTTACCTATTTGGGTTGTCTACTGTTCCAAACTACACTAATATCAATAATTATCATGCAGATCGTAAATGAATCTGTTTAACTTGGCGTAGTTCGTAAAAAAATCGGGGGAACAAGAATGAAACACAGGGGTATTGCGTGGTTAGCGATGTTAGCTATGGTGTTATATTTATTACTTGGTAAAAATTACCAAGTAGCTGCCAAAAACATTGCGACCGATTTTAAACAACAAGTCACTCAAGTTTTTGCGGATATCAATCCAAAAAAAATCACTAAAAACTACGAGATTGCGACTGAAACAAGCAAAGTCACCATGAAATCAGTAAGTAAAACTGCAACTCCAATCGAAAGTGTCGTTCAGGGGCACTCGTTATCAAACGTGTATTACTATCGGTTTGCAACCACTATTCCTAGCAACGTAAAAAAAGTATTTAAAGAGGCAGTTAGTGAATACAACCAAACTGGTATTGTGAAGCTGGTGGCCCGAAAAGGGACCCAAAAACAAAATCAAATCCTTTTCTCCACCTACAATAAAAAAATGACCACTGCAAATCAAGGTACAATTGAATTGGGACACGGTGGTCCTGAAGTGATTCAGCAAACGGGGATGAATGCATACACAGTTAATCATGCAAAGGCAAGTTTGAATGTTCGTTACGCAGAGTCCGTTCAGCTATCAGTGGCAGTCCACGAATTGGGCCATGCCTTGGGACTTGATCATAGTAGTAACCGAAATTCTGTAATGTATCCAGTAGATCAAGGAGAAACTAGCTTATCTAGTGGTGACCTTGAAGGATTGAAAGCAATCTATAATAATTAAAGTATATTTAACATAGGGAAGGACTGACTAGTCATGACACATTTTATGCTGGTAACCACTGCATCAAATACCAATATTGCTTTCCTGATTGGTGGCATTATTTTTGTCATCCTCTTTTTTAAACTCATTATGAGTTTTTTGAGATTCTGTTTCCGGCATCCCTTTATTTTCATCATCTTATTATTATGTGGCGGGCTTGGGTTTGTTTTTAACTTTTTATTAGGCGGAATCATCATTTTAGCCGTCATTGTGGGCTTTATTGCATTTATGATTCTTAGCGAGTTTAATAGTTAAGCAGCAACAAAAATTTTGAAACAAATAGTTGTTTAGAATAAGCCAAATTGAAAAATTGAGGGAAAATGTTTTCTCTCAATTTTTTTCTTTTCTCTAGTTGTTTTATATTCGTACTTTATACCTCAAACTAACAGACTTTGCTTTCACTTTAAGCAAAGTTGAATTATAATAAGGGCAGTTAATGAAAACGCTTTTATTGTTAATCTTCTGTTTCGTAATTAATAAAGTCAGAAATTAATTATACAAGGAGGTAATATTATGAGTAGTCGCGATACTGCAAATGTTTTATGGTTTAACGAATTACATCGGGAAGACGTTAATCTGGTAGGGGGCAAATCTTCTTCACTGGGCGAAATGACTTCTTCGATGGATGTGCCAGTGCCGTATGGTTTTGCAACAACCGCTCGAGCTTATCGGTACTTCATGCACAAAACCAAATTGAATGATAAAGTGAACGACTTGCTTGAAAGCATTAAAGATTATGAAAATTCAGATGAACTGCACAAAACCTGTGAGCAGATTCGTAACTTAATCGTTGAGGCGCAGATGCCGGATGATCTGGCAAACGATATTAAGCAGGCTTATAGTGATTTGGCAAAAAAGATGGGTCAAGAGGATCCTTTTGTTGCCATCCGTTCTTCTGCAACAGCTGAAGATCTTCCTAATGCATCATTTGCAGGTCAACAAGAATCGTATTTGAACATTAAAGGGGCTGCAGATGTTGTGAATCGAGTCCAACAATGTTATGCCTCACTCTTCACTGATCGTGCGACCTATTACCGTCACAAACAACATTTCCCTCACGAGAAGGTTGCCCTATCAGCGGCAATTCAAATGATGGTCTTTTCCAAGGCATCGGGCATCATGTTCTCTGTGAACGTTGCGAATGGCGACGGCTCCAAGATTATGGTCGATGCAATCTATGGTTTGGGCGAATATATTGTCCTTGGTAAGGTAACACCAGATCATTTTGTCATTGATAAACAATCGATGAAGATTGTCGAAAAAGATATCCTTAAACAGACTGTTGAGCTAGTCCGTGTGGCAGATGGTGGGACCGAAGAACAAACCGTACCTACTGAATTACAGGAGCAGGCTGCACTGACAGATAGTCAGGTGATTGAATTGGCTGGTTACGCTAAGGAGATCGAGCGTCACTACGGGTGTTACATGGATATGGAATACGCCTTGGATACTAATACGAATCGGCTGTGGATTGTCCAGGCACGGCCAGAAACTGTTTGGTCACAACGTAAGAAAAATAAAGATAATGCTATTGATGGTAGTAGCAACGTGGTTACAGAAGCTGATGCTGAAATTGCGGTTCGGGGACTAGCAGCCAGTCCTGGGGTCGCCAGCGGCGTTGTGCATGTCATTGACAATCCGAAAGATATTGATCAATTTAAACAAGGCGAAGTTTTGGTAACCGTCATGACTTCACCTGATTGGGTTCCAGCCATGAAAAAGGCAGTGGCAATCATCACGAATAATGGCGGAATGACTTGTCACGCGGCCATTATTTCCCGTGAAATGCAGATTCCTTGTATTGTTGGGACAAGAAGTAAGAATACAGTTGCAACCGAAGTGCTTAAAACGGGTGATGTCGTGACTGTTGATGCTAAAAACGGGGTTGTTTATCGTGGTGAAGTAACCAGCATGCTCAAAAAGGCCACCCCAGAAACAACCACAACTGGTCAGGTCGTGGCGGCAGAATCGTTTGCACCAACTGCTACGGGTGTCATGATGAATTTAGGTGATCCAGGGCTAGTTGATAGGTACGCTTCGTTACCGGCTGACGGAATTGGACTGATGCGTGAGGAGTTCATCTGGACCTCATATATTCATGAACATCCTTTGTATTTAATTGAAAATGGTCAGGCAGACAAGGTTGTTAATATGCTTGCTGAAGGGATTGCTAAAGTAGTTCGCGCAATGGCACCTCGACCAGTTGTACTGCGATTCTCAGACTTCAAATCAAGTGAATACCGGAACCTAAAGGGTGGCGATAAATATGAGCCACACGAATCTGCTGACTTATTAGGTTGGCGGGGGGCTTCAAGGTACTACGATCCTAAGTATATTGATGCCTTCAAACTTGAACTAGCAGCGGTTAAGAAGGTTCGGAATGAATTTGGGCTGAAGAACCTAAATGTAATGATTCCATTTGTCCGGACGGTGACTGAAGCTCAAAAAGTAACAGCCATTATGCGTGATGAAGGCCTGGTTCGCAGTGCTGATCTTAAGGTTTACATGATGGCAGAAATTCCATCAAACATCATTCTTGCGGATCAATTCAACCAGTTTGTAGATGGTTATTCGATCGGATCAAATGACTTAGCAATGCTAATTTTAGGTTGTGATCGGAATAATGATACGGTTGCCAGTCTTTTTGATGAACGTGACCTTGCTGTCAAGCGGGCGATTCGTCATCTGATTGTGACTGCGCATAAGGATGGCAAGACTGTCTCCATTTGTGGACAAGCTCCTTCAGAATATCCGGAGTTTACGAACTTCTTGATTCAAAGCGGGATTGATTATGTTTCAGTTAATCCTGATATGGTTAAGGAAACTAAACGCAATGTGGCTCATTTTGAACAGCGACTTATACTTGATAAAGCGACTGGACGTGGCCTACAGGATAAAACGGATTACAATTGGTAATAATTTTTGCTGATAATTGGCAATAAAATTATGAGATTGGGGAAAATTCCCTCAATCTCATTTTTGCTATCTATATTTAAAAAGCAGCGGAAAAAAGTTCTTCCTGCTGCTTGAGTTTAGTAATATTCAGTTTAATTTACACCCTAAGATGATCATAGTGGGCGATTAATTATAGATTCATATCTTGCTTGTAGTTTAACGGCGACATATCTGTCATTTTGGTAATCAATTGGGCAGTTAATTTCTGCATAGCTTGCAAGCCAATTGCTGCATTTTGATTACTTTGACTGGTTAAATAGTTTTCTAAGGCTTTGCCATCCAAAGTTAATGCCATTTTGTCACTGATGTGCAAGTTTTGAATCAGTTGCTGGTTGATTTTATCTTGCACATCTTCCAGTAAGGGCCCAAATTCTAAGTAGTGAGCGTCAACTAGAATGCCAGTTTGCTTGTAAATCCAATAGGCAGAGTCTACTTGATAGGTTTCGGAGCCTTTCTTGTAACTAGCCGGCGTATCCTTTATTCCGGCGTAAAACGGAATATACAGACTTTGAGCGGCAACCCCCATTGCAAGCCAATGAATCCCAGCAATTTCAGGAGGTAAATTAGGGCGCAGTTGGAGAATATGCGATTCTTGTGTTTTAGCAAGACTAATTGGTCGATATAAAGTTTGTTCATGTTTTGAACCGACACCAATTGGATCAAACGGAGTTCCTTGGAAATGGGAACTTAAAATTTGCTCAGCATCATCAACTTGTATTAGTTTTTCTGCGCGGCGAATGAAAGGCAGACTTTGACTCTGAGGTTGTTGGTCAATACTTGGATTAAGAAGTTTTTGACCATACCAAACTCGTGGCGTGTTATAAATCTCGTCTGACAAGTCGTTCGTGCCAAAAATTTCACGAAAATTAAAGCCATTTCGATGCGGGTTTAAATGATTTTGATTCACGAAGTCTTTTAAACCTGAGACAGTCATGAAATTGTCTTGATCATCAAAATCGATTTCTTGAATAGATAATTGATTAGCCACCACAGCATATGCGTCATCAGGGATGCGTTGTGCCACCCATTGATGACCGGCTGCCGTTTCCATATACCAAACTTCAGTTTGATCTGAAAACAAAATTCCGTTTGTTTCGGAAGTCCCGTATCTTTCAACAATGTTACCCAGATAAGTGATTCCTTCACGAGCGGTTTTAATATAAGGAAGTGTGACGGTTACCATGGCCTCTTCGCCTATCCCGTTTTCAACTAGTGGATCGGCTCCTAAAGCTTGATTGTTGGTATAGGCACTCTCAGTTGCGCTCATGGCCACGCCATACTCATTAATGCCATCTTCTTCAAACAAGCCAAACTTGTCAGTCCATTCAGGGGTGGCCGTGTATTTGGCAGCAACCTTAGGGAGATTGAGCGTAAAACCATTATCGGTTGATTTGAATGTTTGGGGTTCTGAGAATTCACGATGAGGATGGACCACAAAATGTTTTGGCCAAGCTGCCCGTGAATCTTCATTGCGACCGATCAAGGTGGAACCATCTGCGGTTGCTAGTCGGCCAGCTAAAAAACTTGTACAAGCAGAATATTTATTAGTTTGATTTATCATTAGAATTTCTCCTGTTCCGGTGATTATATATAGTTTACATTCTAGCATAAGTTGAGTTTGAAATTTTTGAGAATTCCTGCGATAATGGTAAACAACATTGAGGAGGAATTCAACATGCCATTAGTTCATATTGATCTTATTGAAGGACGTTCAACGGACCAGTTACGCCAATTAGTTAAAGATGTCACGTCTGCAGTTTCAAAGAATACCGGTGCACCAGCAGAACACATTCATATTGTCTTAAATGAAATGCGCCCTGACCGTTACAGCGATGGTGGGGTTTTAAGAAGTGATGAGAAATAGTTATCGATAAAAAAATGGAACTAATTTTACAAACAATCATTGAAATCTCAGGATTGTTTTGAATCAGTTCCATTTTTAGTTAGTTAGCCAATTTTAAGTAAGATTCCAGGTATTTGGCTAAACCATCATGATTATTATCAAATTCAGTGACATCATTTGCAATTGACTTAATCGTTGGGGTGGCATTTTGCATCGCCACACCACGACCAGCATAGGCTAACATTTCAGCATCATTGTGTTCATCACCAAAGGCCACAATATTTTGCCGATCAATATGATATTGTTTTGCAATGTAGGCCACAGCCTTTGCTTTTTGAATACCTTTAGAAACAACTTCTAGAACGCTATTTGGGCCTCCCCAAACACCCACATCAACTTGTTGACCATAATGATGTAAAACTGTATTTCGAACAACTTGTTCTTGGTTGGGTGTGACAAACAGAATCATTGAAGCGGGGTTGTGAATCAGTGAAGTTTTTGAGAGCAATTGATCTTCACTTAAAGTTGTTGGAAAGAAATTTAAATCTGAAGGTGGCAAGTGATTAGCCAGATACGTGTGTTTACCCTCAGCTGCGATCATCTCAAGTTGCAATTTTTGTTGATTCTCTAACATGTCAAGCACAATTGCCTTGCTGATGGTGCGTTTGTACTCGCCTTGCCAATGTTGGTGGGGAATGTGAGTGAGTGCTCCGTTAAAGTTAACCATCGGTGTTTTTAACTGCAATTGATCATAGATGGTTTCTGAAATACGGTAGGGACGGCCGGTGACAATGCTGACAATATGGCCGGCTTCAGTGACGTTTTTGATAACTTCAATCGTTTTTGGTGAAACTTGATTTTGACTATTTAGGGTAGTTCCATCAAGATCAATGGTGATTAATTTTTGTGGCATGTCATTCACTCCAATAAGCTTTATAATAAAAGATAATGTGTCTTAATTTAAATTAACACAGTTTAAAGTCGGATGCTATTAAATTTAGAAATGAGTGAAAATATGCAGTTACCAGAGGCATTTATAAAAAAATATTCAAAATTATTAGGTGAGGAAGCGCCGGCCTTTTTGCAATCTTTCGATAAAGAGGCCACCAGAGGATTTCGCGTAAACCCGTTGAAAGCCCAGACCAAGCCCCTTGATCATTCAATTGAGGATGCTATTCCGTATTGTCCGTTTGGCTATTATGGTTCAGTCAGCGGTAAAACGCTTGATCACCAAAGTGGTCTAATATATAGTCAAGAGCCAAGTGCTATGTATGTAGGAGAAGTAGCTCATCCGCAACCCGGCGACAAGGTTTTAGACTTGTGCGCAGCTCCCGGTGGTAAAACGACGCATCTGGCCAGTTATATGAATCAAAGTGGTTTATTAGTTTCAAATGAAATTAATCGGAAACGGGCTGGAATTCTTGCTGAAAATGTAGAGCGTTTTGGCTTACAAAATACAATTGTAACTAATGAATCACCAGATACACTTGAAAAACATTTTCCTGAATACTTCGATGTTGTCGTGGTGGATGCTCCTTGTTCGGGTGAGGGGATGTTTCGAAAAGATCACGAAGCAGTACAATACTGGACGCCTGAATATCCATTATCCTGTGCAAATCGACAAAAAAAGATTTTGCAAAGTGCGTTAAAAATGTTGAAACCAAGTGGCAGATTAGTTTATTCTACCTGCACTTTTGCTCCTGAAGAAGATGAGCAAAATATTGCCTGGTTGTTGCAAACCTATTCAGATTTGTGGGTTTTACCGATTAAGAAGTATCCAGGGATGGATGATGGGCGGCCAGAGTGGGCTGATAATAATCCAGAACTTGCTAAGACTTCAAGAATTTTCCCGCATAAAATGCGTGGAGAAGGTCATTTTATTGCCCAGTTGCAAAAACAACCCAGTGAGTCCACGGTAAAAGATTTAAAACCGCAAAAATCTAACGTGTCTAAGGCACAAAAACAGGATTGGCATAAAGTGGCAGATAAATTGTTGGTAAATCCGATTGAAGATGCCAGATTATTAGCATTTGGAGATTATTTATATGCGATGCCGGGCAACTTGCCAGATCTTACAAAACTTCAAGTCATTCGACCGGGTGTCAATTTAGGTGTGTTTAAGAAAAATCGCTTTGAACCGTCTTTACCATTGGCATTGTCTTTTAAACCCACTGATTTTCAAAAACCAGTTTTAATTACGCAAGAGCAGTGGCAAAATTACGTGCATGGGGATACTTTTTCTGTAGTAGATGTTGAAAATGGCTGGCATGTCTTAATCAGTCATGAGCTGACGGTTGGATTTGGTAAAGTAGTCAATGGGGTCGTTAAGAATTTCTATCCAAAAAAATTGCGGTTTGAGATTAAAAATTAAGTTTATGGCTTGATTAAAAAAGTTACGACAAAATTGTCGTAACTTTTTTAATTGATTTCAATTTTTCGTTGTCCACAATAATCACGTAACGCGGCATCAAAAACTAAATTTTGACAATTTAATTGTTTAATGCTTGAAGCACCTTGCAGGGTTAACAAATCTGCTAGCTGTTCTTGCCAATCCGTGATCATTTGAATAGTCTGTTCTTCACCTTCACGAAGGAGGGAATGTAAGATTTTTCCGGCAATTCCAACCATTTCGGCTCCTAAAGCAAAGCTCTTTGTCATGTCTAGAGGCGTTCGAATGCCACCGCAGGCCAAAATATGGAGCTTATTCTGCAAAGCCTGAGATTCCAACAAAGATTCCACGGTAGTAATGCCGTAATCTTGAAGGTAGCCGTATACTTTGTCATGCCGGCGTTCGTTTTCGATCTTTACGAAATTAGTTCCACCATGACCGGCCACATTAATTGATTGAACCCCGATCGCTGCAAGTTTTTGCATAGTTTGTTTAGTCATGCCAAAGCCAACTTCTTTAACAATAACAGGAACGGAAACGGACTGAACAATTTCTTTAATGTTTGTTAACCAGTTAAATTGACGATCTCCTTCAGGCATCACAATTTCTTGGGCCGCGTTGATATGAACTTCCAACAAGTTGGCGTCAATCATGTCGATCGCCTTTTGCGCATCAACGGCCGAGTGATTGGCACCAATGTTTGCTGCAATAACGCCATCTGGGTTGATTTTGCGAACAGTTTCAAAGGTAGATTGTAAAGCGGGCTGTTTTAAGGCGACACTTTGAGAGCCAACGGCCATTGCCAAATGAGTAGCCTTAGCAATCCGTGCCAAACTTGCATTTAGTTTGCCGGTGTATGAACTGCCACCAGTCATTGCCTCAATATAAAAAGGGCAATCAGTCACGATTCCCCCAAATTGGCTTTTTAAATTAATTTGAGCTTTATCGATTTCAGGAAGACTATTCGGTAGTATGCGAACCTGCTGGAAACCAGCCTTAGCTTGATCTTGGTAGAAATGTTCTGCTAGAGAAACATGTTCATCTTTTCGATGGGACTGAATATCTTTCATAGCTTGTTCTCCTTAAAGTTCAGTGACGTTATGAACGTTAAACTCTAATTGTTTGATACCCTTATCATGCCAAGTTTTTAGAAGATTTTCGATGGGACGATTTTTATTGATTAAGACGATTCCACAATCACCACCACCCGCACCGGAACTTTTTGCAGCCCCGCCGGCGTTTTCAGCATCTTTAATCATTTCTTTTAAAGTTGAGGTTTCAATTAATACCTGACTAAAATCAGCTAATTTTTTTAAAATGGCACGATTTACACGTAATTGGTGCTGAATAACGGCAATCGATTGGTCATGAAAACCGCGGATCATTTCTTTTAGACAAGCTTTACTTTCCTGCAAAAAGACCTGATATTCATGCTGATCTTTTACTTTACCCATGGCGACCTTGTCAACCAAATGAGAGGTTGAAGCAGGAGAACCAGTCCAGCCAATCATCAGTTTTAGATCATCGGGTGGGGTCAATAGTTCAACATCCAATCCTGGCCAAGGTTTTTCTAACAAGTCCATTAAAGAAGTTTGGCGACGTTGCGCAGATAACCAATCTCGGTTAAAGGAATGATACGCAATCCAGCCGCCATAAACACTAGCAGCTATGTCACCAAGGGATCCATTGCCTTGAACATCGAAATGCGCAATAGCTGCTAGCTTAAATAAACTGTCCTTGGTTAAAGGCAGGTGATAAAATTTGGCCAAAGCTTTGATGGTTGCCACAGTTACGGCAGCGGAACTGCCTAAACCATATTTTTTGCCATCTGCGCTATTAAGGTCACTGTTTATATATAAATTATAAAGTCCCAAGTCTTTGTGAAGATTGCTGGCGTATTCTTCTGTCAAACTAATTGCAGAAAGGATGTAGTGAAACAGATTGTCACGATTATCAAAAATCATCTTAGAACCTTGTCGACGCCAAGAAATTGAGTTTTCGTGATATTGTTCAGAAACGATCCGACCAACATTTTCTGTTTTTTCAATTGAAGCCGAAACAAATTGATTTAATGCCACAATAATGGCAGGGTATCCTGACTCTACAACTGCATATTCACCAGCGATGTAGAGCTTCCCAGGTGCTTTTACCGTAATCAATGGATCATGTCCCTTCAAAATTTTAATTAATGTTTATCGGTACGTCACGCCAGGTCCAGGTTTGCAACCTAATAACTGATTGTGACCCATGATTGGTTCTAATTTTTCCATAATCAAATCGTTATCAGATGAGGCGCAAATTATCTTAACATTAGGACCAGCATCAACGGTACTATAACATTCTACACCTTGTTTTCGGATGTTGCGAACAGCTTCAATAATTGCAAGCGTTTGAGGTTGGAAATAAGTAAAATTGGGAACGGCTCCAAACGTTGTCGCGTGCATGCGCATTGCATTGTTTTCGGCGATTGCGCCCAACTTTGCTAAGTTTTTGTTAAGGATTGCTGATTTCATCGGTTCGATGTCTGCTTGCGCGCTTTTTACCCAGGCTGGAAAGAAAGGGGAAGTTTCAACAACCGCTTGCATCCCATTTGTACTACTGACTTTCTTTTGAGCTGTATCTACAAGAGCCGTAATTAAATTAATATCCCAGTCAACAGGTGATTGAATACTTTGTGCATATGAGCTTTGATCATCATGACCGGCATGCCACTGTACGAAACCACCAAAAATTGAACGGGATGCCGAACCGGAGCCGTGACGAGCCAAAATGGAGAGTTCTTTATCAGTGAGGTGTAAGTTTGCAGCTTTTGCACCAGCCGCAGCTAGGGCAGCAAATGCCGATGCAGATGAGGCAAGGCCAGCCGTTGTTGGAACATGATTGGTTGAATGAACCACAGCACTCGCTTTAATCCCGCTTTTTTGCCGAATCAACTCTAAAACGCGTTTAGCTCTTTTTAAACCCGATCCTGTCAAAGGCTGATTATCTACCAAAATTTCATCCTCTTTTATAGATGATGTAAATTCGACACTGGTATCCGTATAAAACTTATTTAGAGTTAAAGAAATGCTGTCGTTGTAAGGTAAAATCAAGTTTGAATCTTTTTTTCCCCAATATTTTAGGAACGCAATATTCGTATGTGCTCTAGCTGTGATCATGGTGATCTCCTTTGCGATTCAGCGTGACGAGAGGTTCAATCCAAGTATGAATTGCGCCGTGTTTTTCCAATACTGTGGCAATTTTTTCGGCCGAAGGTTTATCCGGTGTTAACGAAATCAAGCAACCACCCATGCCACCACCAGTGAGTTTGGCACCTAGTGCACCGTTAGAAAGAGATAAATTTGCAAACAGATCTAACGTAGGATGACTGACACCTAATTTGGATAAAATAGTTTGAGAACGGTTCATTAAAAGACCCAATTTTTTTGAATCGCCAATCGCTAGACAATGACGGGCTTGTTTGGCATATTTTCCAAGAGATTCAATAGCTGCTTCAGCCTGAGGATCGCTGGCCAATTGGGATTTTACATGTTGAACAGCCAGACCCGTTTGCCCCATAATGCCTGTATCCGCAATAACTAAGAATGTATTTTGTTTAATGGGAATGGCTTGAGGGCGGCGGCCCCGAACAAACCAAATTGGGGTTTGTGAACTCACGGTGGCAGCGTCTAAGCCACTGGGATTCCCATGGATGTATTGCTCAGAAACATCAGCAAGGCGCAATAATTCAGTATGAGATAACGGTTGTTTAAAAAAGTGAAAAAAAGCACGGACAATTGCGACAGCAGTGGCCGCCGAAGATCCCATTCCACGTTCGGCTGGAATTTCACTGGTTATTGTTAGTCCAAACGGCGTTTTTTCTTGATTTAATTCAGTTAAAACGGTTTTGATTAGTAATTGGATACCAGTTTGACTTTCAGGCATTTCTGATAAAAAGCCAGTAAAATACCGACTTGAAACTTGTTGGCCTTCACTAGAAGATTTAATCGACACAACGGTTTTTATTTTCGAAATTGGTAAACAAATTGCAGGTTGCCCGTAGACAACACTGTGTTCACCAAAAAAAATAATTTTAGCATGACTTTGACCAGTCGTTGATTTTTGCAAAGCGTTCGCTCACTTTCAAAAACACTTAATTTAAGATTTTATTTAGCAATAACTTTTTTTATTTTTAGTCTACCTGTTTTAGATTACATAAACCACAAACAAACTTACATTTTACCATATTTTTATATTTAGCAATCTTGTTGCTTTATAGATCAGAATTAGGTCGAAAAGGTGAGTTTAATTTTAATTTCTGGTAACAGAAGTCAGTAAGCATTTATGCACTGGCATGAATGTAGTATCATTAAAGATATGAAACAAACATCTTATGAGTTAACTGGTGAGAATATGGATTCTAATACAACTTATGCAGTCGTAGATATCGAAACCACAGGGACTAATTTGAATGATAACGAGCGGATAATCCAAATTAGCTGTGTTTTTGTTAAAAATCATAAAATTATTAATACTTTTGCAACGGACGTTAACCCAGAAATGGGGATTCCAAATGCCATTCAGCAACTGACAGGAATTACCAATCGGCGTGTTCGTAAAGCCCCTTTATTTGACGACATTGCGCCAACCTTGTTTGGGCTTTTTTCTGATACCGTTTTTGTGGCGCACAATGTCAATTTTGACTTTCCGTTTTTAAATTATGAATTTGAACGCGTAGGTTATCCAGCTTTAACCATTAAAGCGGTTGATACGGTTACGTTAAGTCAGATTCTATTGCCTAGTGTGAATGGTTATCGTTTGCGAGACTTATCGCGGTACTTTGGAATTAAACATGAACATCCACATTCTGCGGATAGTGACGCACTTGCGACAGCTAAACTATTTATTATGCTGATGAAACGATTGGCAGAATTGCCATTATTAACGTTACAACAGTTGAACATCCTGTCTGGAAGTTTACCTCGACAAACCGCAGAATTAATTAGTGATGCATTTGAACGGAAACAGAAGAATCCGGGGACTTTGCCCGATTACTTAATGGTTAAGGAAAACATTGTCATGCGGGTGCAACGAACAAGTTTTACTGACGCGACAACTGAGCAACTAGGGCGTTATCCGCAATCTAAGAAGGCCAAGTTAGCGCTATTTAAAGGTGATTTGGGTTGGCGGAGCGCCCAGTCACGAATCATGAATGCAATTTATGCAAACTACAAGAATCCCGATCCTAAAGCATTAGTTATTGAAGCTCCCACGGGAATTGGCAAAACAATTGCGTATTTGTTACCGTTTGCTTATTTGGTCATTCAAAATCAATTGCCAGTCGTTATTAGTTCAACAACGACTTTATTACAATCTCAGTTGATGGAAAAGGCCATTCCTATTTTGAGTAAAATTTTACAAATCCCGATGAATGCCACCCTAGTGAAGGGGAGTAGTCACTATATTGATTTGGCAAAATTTTCACAACAGCTTAACGAGAGTGACCCAGCCAATCAAAGTCGTTTGATTAAAATGAAACTGTTGGTTTGGTTGACCTATACAAAAACAGGTGATTTAGATGAACTACATATCAATAATCACAAAATTCCTCTATTAAATGAAATTCGTCACCAGGGAATTGCTAGTTTAGATGCGACTAACCCGTTTTATGAGCTTGATTTTTACCAGCGCGTCATTCGAAAAGCTCATATTTCACAGATTGTGGTGACTAATCACGCATTTCTTTTGCGGCACGCAGATTTACTTGGCAATAAAGCTCATAAACCCTACTTGGTTGTGGATGAGGCGCAGCGTTTTGTAAACACGATTTTACAAGAAAATCGGGTCACATTCGATATTAATCACTTGATGAGTATGGCACATAGTGAAGTTAGCCATCTTAAGATGAATCAAGGAATTAATCGATCACCAATTATTCAAAGTGATCCAATGGGAAGTTTTCATGTTCATCAAATGGCCGATCATTTAGAAACAATTAATCAATTAATTGCTAGTTTGCAAGAGCAATTGTTTAAACGTTTTTTGGCCCGTCAAATGCCAGCCGAAACTAACAATTTGCCATTTCAACATGTGATAACCTATCCGGAACTGCAAACTTTTTACGAAGCTAATAAACGAACTATTCAAAGTTTACAAGAAAAATTTACTTCTGAAATTCTGGAGTTTGAAGCCCTTAGCAAAATCATTGAAAAACAACAACAAAATTTACTTGAGTCTGAAGTACGGACGTGGATTAAATTGAATAATAGTCAACTTGAAGTTGAAGAACAATCTCAAATATTTTTACAAATTTTTGGATCGTTTTTTAAACCCAATCAACGTAATAAAGATGCAGATTTTTACTGGATTCAAGTTGGACCACGACATGATGCTGGTAGTGTGAGTTTATCGCAGGGAATTATTGAGAGTGCTAATTATATAAAGAATCAGGTTTATCCTTGGTTCCAAAAGCCAACTTTAATTGGGGCAACGTTGTTTTCTAACAGTCGCTCTAAGTATTTCTTGAATCAAGTTGGATTAGCAACGGCTTCAACCACTGTAAAAAAATATAGTAGTCCGTATAATTTTGCCAAGAATGCACTCTTGCAGGTTGCTAACGACGGTCCTGTGATCAATGAAATTGATGCAGACGAATATGCCCAGTATTTAACAGATGCGATTTATCAGTTAGCAAAAGTGACACCTGGAAAAATTCTAGTTTTGTTTAATTCTTTGGCAACAATTAGAGATGTTTTCAACCGTATTCAAAGAACTGACTTAGGACACAAACGCCGAATTTTGGCTCAAGGCGTGAATGGGACAAAATCAAAATTGACACGAGAATTTTTGTCTGGTTCCACTAGTGTGTTGTTTGGCGCCTCTAGTTTCTGGGAGGGGATGGACTTATCAAATGGTAAACTTGATTTATTAATTATAACGAGGTTACCGTTTGATTCTCCGGACGAAATTTTTACTAAGGCGGAGACCAAACTGCAAAAGCAAGCACATAAAAATCCATTCATATCGGCATTATTACCAAGAAGCATTCTCAGATTAAAGCAAGGGATTGGGCGATTAATTCGTTCCGAAAAAGATTATGGGGCAGCTGTCATTTTAGATCGCCGAATTCTTGATAAGAGTTACGGAAAGACTATGCTTCACAGTTTGCCCGAGAACATGCCAGTACAGAAGTTGCCGCTAAATGAACTAAATGGCGAACTTGATAAATTCTTTAAGAAACATCACTAACTAGAGCCTGATATGTTTGCTATAATGGTGAAGTTTGAAACTTAAAAGAAAGTGAGCTGTAAATTTGAAACGTTCAAGAAAACACAATAGTCATTGGTTTCTGATATTTATTGCAGCCGTTATCATCTTGGTTGGTGGATCTTCTATTGTGTATCATGAAGTTCGTAAACCAATAGACTCAGCTAAAAGTCAGTCACTGAAAATTGCAAAAAAATATGCCCATTTGAAGACAGAAACCAACTTTTCGTGGGCTAACTCAGAACAGACCTTCTACACAGTAACGGGAGTGACCAAACAAAATATTCCCGTGTACGTCATTATTTCGAATAATGGAAAAAAGATCCGTATTTTTAAACAATCAGCAGGAATTGATCGCAATGATGCCCTTAAAAAGATTTGGAACAATTATAGTCCAAAAAAAGTAACCACCATTTCAATGGGAATTTACAAACAAAAGCCTGTTTGGGAGGTCGGATATATGAATGCCTCTGGACAATTATGTCTGAAAACTTTAAACTTTAAAAATGGTACGGTTGTTCGATCAGTGAATGACATTTAATGAAATTACTCAAGGAGGATATTTATCTTGGAACAAATAAGTATCGTAGATTCCAAAGATCATGTTGACGAACGTGTAAAAATTGGCGTTTGGTTAACGGACAAACGATCTAGCGGAAAAATTAGTTTTTTACAATTGCGGGATGGCACAGCCTTTTTTCAGGGTGTTGTAGTCAAAAGCGTTGTTGGCGAAGAAATTTTTGAAATTGCTAAAAAATTACGGCAAGAGACCAGTATGTGGATTACAGGGACTATTCATCAAGATGATCGTTCACATTTTGGATACGAAATTGAAGTTGATGGTATTGAAGTAATTGGGGAAAGTAACGACTATCCAATCACACCAAAAGAACACGGGATTGATTTCTTACTAGATCACCGTCACCTTTGGCTAAGATCCTCACGCCCACATGCCATTATGGAAATTCGAAATGAAGTAATTCGGGCTACCTATGAATTTTTCAATAACGAAGGCTTTATTAAACTTGATGCACCAATTTTGACAGGAAGTGCACCTGAGGGAACCACAGAGCTCTTTAAGACCAAGTATTTTGATCGTGAAGCCTACTTGTCACAAAGTGGTCAGTTATACGAAGAAGCTGGTGCAATGGCTTTTGACAAGGTGTTTTCATTTGGACCAACATTTCGGGCTGAAAAGTCGAAAACACGGCGGCATTTAATCGAATTTTGGATGATCGAACCCGAAATGGCTTTTATGCATCAAGAACAGAGTCTTGAATTACAGGAAAAATACGTTGCCTTTTTAGTACAAAATGTCATCGATCATTGTGCTTATGAATTGAAAATTTTGGGTCGTGATATTGAGGTCTTAAAGAAGTATACTAAATTACCCTATGCTAGAATCACTTATGATAAAGCTATTGAAATGTTACAAGAATCAGGAAAATTCCCTGATTTACAATGGGGTGTAGATTTTGGCTCTCCTGAAGAAACATTTTTGGCCGATCAATTTGAACAACCAGTATTTGTTATGAACTATCCTAAGGCAATCAAAGCATTTTACATGAAGCCACATCCAACCCGGGATGATTTAGTGATTTGTGCTGATTTATTGGCTCCTGAAGGTTATGGAGAAATTATTGGCGGATCGGAACGGGCCACGGATTATGATTATTTGGTTAGTCAAATAAAAAAAGCTGGCCAAGATCCTAAAAACTATGACTGGTATTTAGATTTACGTAAATATGGATCAGTGCCGCATTCTGGGTTTGGGTTAGGCTTAGAGCGGACCTTAACTTGGATAACTGGTGAGGATCATGTGCGTGAAACAATTCCATTCCCAAGATTGCTTCATCGGCTTTATCCATAGTGAACTGAAAAAAGGAGGGGAAAGCTTTGGATGAGTTAACACGAAGGTTTTTGAAAGCTGGGAACACGGTCGTTTCCAACTATTTATTAAGTAACTTCCATCAACTTGGGTTAACTAATGATGAATTAGTTATTTACTTAATTATTGAAAAACAGCGCGGACAAGGCGATCTTTTTCCTAGTTCAAAGTTAATTTCTAAAGAAACGGGGTTAACGGAGAATAAAGTTTACGAGTTATTGCACGAAATGATTCAAAATAAATTAATGGAAATAAAAACTGTTAAGCACGCTGACGGGAAAAGTTATGATCAATATAGTTTTGAACGACTATTTGAAAAACTATTGCAGTCGGCAAGCAATGAGGTTCAGGCCCAAAAACAGGAGACTAATAAAGTAACCCGTGAAACTGTTTTTGCTCAAATCGAATCTGAATTTGGTCGACCATTGTCGCCGATTGAATATGAAACTATTAATCAATGGCTAACCGATGACCATTATGCTCCAGAAATGATTTCATTAGCCTTAAAAGAGGCCGTTTTAAGTCAGGCATATAGTTTAAGATATATGGATCGTATTTTGTTAAACTGGGAAAAGCGAAACTTAACCACAGTGAAACAAGTCCAAAAAGAAGAAAATCGCCAACGGAACGGTTCAATAAACAGTTCGGATTCAAATCGGCCAACTACAAAAGCTGACTTAACAGGTCCCAAAATTCCTATATATAAGATTTCAGACCAAGATTAAAAAGGGCTCAAAAAAACCTATATTCCATTTTCTAGTCGTTTTTCGGCTAGTTAGAGAATATAGGTTCTTTTTGTTTATTCTTTGTTGCTACTTGATGAAGATTCTTCACTGGATGAGCTCGAACTAGAACTTGCACTGCTTGAGCTGCTGGAACTAGAACTTGATGAGCTGGAGGAACTATTGTTAGAGCTACTGTTGTTACTATTACTGCTACTACTACTCTTTGAAGATGTATCACGACTGGTGGTAACAGTAGAAGAACTAGATCTTGAGGAACTAGAGTAACTTGATGAATTATTTGAAGAGTCTTCATCGCTAGCTCCTGAAGTACTATAGCTAGAGTTTACCTTGAATAGTTCTTTCACACCATTTACGGTTTTTTCTGTCACACTGGCTGGTTTTACCCAGTCTTCATTGGTTACAGATGTGGCAAGATAGCCCATCATGCTCTTATAAACCTGTTGCGCAATAAGAGTTTCCTGTTCGCTTAGGAATCCGGAAGCAGTATTTTGCTCATCATAGCCGGTCCAGACTGACATGCTGTAATGACGCGTGTATCCCGTAAACCAAGAGTCCATTGAAGCAGTACTTGGATAGTTGCTAGCAATGTCGGATGGGTAAGCCGTTGTTCCAGTTTTACCAGCCTCATAAAGTCCTGAAATAGCAGCTGTTGATCCGGTACCATTTGAATCAGTTAGGACCCCCTTAAGCATGTCTGTGATCATATAGGCTGTAGCTTTACTCATTGCTCGTTTACCTTGGCTACTATAACGATAGGTTTTGCCGCTTTGGGTCACAATTTTATTGACATAATATGGTTTGTAGTAGGTTCCGCCATTGGCAAACGCCGCATAAGCAGCTGCTTCCTGAAGGGGTGAAATGTATAAGCCAATTCCGTTTTGAAGATTATAGGTTCCCTTTTGAGAAATACCAAGTTTTCCTAAGAAGGTGGTTGCCTTACTAATACCAACATCTTGTAAGGTTCGAATTGCCGGAATATTTCGGGATTGAACAAGTGCTTGACGCATTGTCATTTTTCCCTTGTATGCTTTATCAAAGTCATATAATTTTGTTTTTGATCCTGGGTAAGTAAAGGGCTCATCCTTTACCGTTCGACTGGTTGGCCAATTTAGATACTGAATGGCTGGTCCATAGTCCATCAACGGTTTAGCAGTAGAACCACTGCTACGATCCGTTTGAACAGCCCGGTTCAAACCAAAAGTGACATTTCCGTTTTGCCGACCACCCAGCATGGCGACCACTTTTCCGTTATTTGGATTGGTGATCGAAACACCAAGTTGAAACTTAGAATCAGGATATTGAACGTAGTTACTTGAATTTCCAATTTTATAAAGTCGTTTTTGAGCGGCTAAATCTAAGTTGGTATAAATTTTCATACCATCCCTATAAGGATTAAATCCCTTCGACTGAACACTTCTAATGACTTGCTTCAAGTAGGAGTCTACAATTTTACTACTTACCGTGGAAAGACCATTTGTACTGTGGGTTTTAACTAAACCAGTTTTAACGCTTGTCTTTTCGGCCTTGGCTGCTTGAGCCTTAGTGATTACTTTATTGCTTACCATGGCCTGTAAGACGGTGTTACGCCGTGATAATGCATACGTTGGGTACTTAGTGGGATCGTAAGAAGTAGGCGCTTGTGGCATACCAGCTAACAGGGCGATTTCACCGAGGCTTAGCTTAGAAAGTGATTTCCCATAATAATACTTGGCCGCGGTTCCCATTCCGTAAACGCCATTGCCCATGTAAACTTTATTGATGTAAAACTCCAGAATTTTATCTTTCGAATATTTTTTGTCAACTTTTAAGGCCAACCAAGCTTCCTGAGCCTTTACACGCAACGTTCGGTCTTTTGCAGAGGTTGAGAATACTGAAAGTTTAACCAATTGTTGAGTTAGTGTACTGGCACCTTGAAGGCCAAGTGAAGAGCCAGTTAAATTTGCGAATGCCGCGCCAACAATTCGAACGGGATCAACGCCATTATTTTTATAAAAACGTTTATCTTCAATTGAAACAACCGCACTTTTAAGAGATTTAGGGATTTCGTTTGCTTTGACATAGTCCCGATTTTGAGCACCTAAACGACTAATAACTTTACCGCTTTTGTCATAAACAACAGTTGCTTCATCACTAGATAATTGTTCTTCCGAAATACTTGGGGAATCCTTGGCATAATACATAAAAAGCCCTGCGCCACCAATTAGTGCTAAAACAAATAGTGCAATTAGCCACAAAAGAATTCGTTTAAAGATGGAGCGACGACGATGAGGTGGCTGAGTTAACTGCGAATGTTGGGTACGGTGAGGCTGATAATTATCAGAATTGTGATTATTAGTTTGCATGTTGTTCTCCTTCGTGTTTCTTAATTAACAATTTGTCCACAGCATTCAGATACGGAATAAGGGGATTTAACTGATAGTTAATTAAGTAGCCATTTTCTTTTATATAACTAAGTGGAATGGACTTTCTACCACCATTTTTTTGACGATCCCAAAAATAAAAGAGATCCGTTGCCGAAAGCAAAAAAATTTGATCGATTTCGACGAATTTAATAATTGTAAAACAAATACCTTTGGAAGCAATGCAAGCTTTCATGTGACGTATTTGGTGGTCATGAAAATTATCGAGTGGAAATGCAGTTTTCCTTTTAGTTTCCTTTGCATCAAAGTCAATGTAATAACCCTTGTAAACGCCATTATAATCAGTTGTAGACGCCTGACGGAAATAGGCCTCTTTAATAACTGCGGCACTTCGCTTAGGATAATCAACTTTAACAATTTGAATGGGAGTTGGTTTTTTATGAACCACTGCAATTCCGTGTGAAAGATAATATTGATTACTTTCGTTTAATTCATCTTCTAATGACATTCCCCGTTTTCCGAACTGCGTGGGGGCCTTCTTAATGCCAGAGTTGGAAGACGAGTCTGGATGCATATATTTCTTTCCTGATGGGTAATGAAAGTTCACTTGTTCATCACTTCCTATTTTCTATATTATACTATAGATGTAAAGTTAAAAACTATCTGAAATCTATTTTTAAAATTTGGAGGAATACTTTATGAGTCGTGTTTGGGTTACAGGATATCGAAGTTATGAATTAGAAATTTTTAATGATAAAGATCCAAAACTATTAATTATTCAAAAAGTTATAAAAGATGCGCTTAAAATTCGTCTTGAGTCAGGTGCTGATTGGCTAATAACTGGTGCTCAACTAGGAGTAGAACAGTGGGCAACGGAAATTGGCGTTCAACTAAAAACTGAGTATCCTGACTTTAAAGTTGCCGTAATGCTACCGTTTACGGAATTTGGTCAACAGTGGAACGAGAATAATCAAGCAAAACTTTCCCAAATTTTAACAAAAGCAGATTTTACAGATAGCGTTAGTCATAAACCGTATCAAGCGCCTCAACAGTTGAGGGCCTATCAACGCTTTATGTTAACCCATACAGACCAGGCAATTTTAATATACGATCCAGAGCATCCCGGAAAGACTAAGTATGACTATGATCTTATTCAGAAATGGCGAGAGAATCATCCTTATCCACTAGAAGTGATAGATTTTGATGATCTACAAGAAGCAGCGGATGAATATGCAGAAAATGAGAACAACAGTTTTAATTTGGATTAAAGTCTGATACAATGGAATACGTGTTACGCAGATATTACAATAATTATGAGGTGCTAAATATGGATAACATAAATCTTACTCCAAAAGATATTTTGCAAAAAGAATTTAAACCTAAGATGCGTGGCTACGATCCAGCAGACGTTGATACCTATTTGGATTCAGTTATCAAAGATTATGAGACTTTTTCAAAAAATATCCAACAGTTAAAGGATGAAAATGAAAGACTACTCGATAAAATTGATGAACTAACAAAACAAGTTTCCGTGGGCAAAACTACTTCTAGTACACAGCCTGTCAATAGCGCAACCAACATGGATATTCTTAAGCGGCTTTCAAACTTGGAGCGTCGGGTGTTCGGCTCACAACTTGACAATGGCGAAAATGAATCACATCGAATTTAATTATACTTTGTAAATCTCGGGTAATTGCGGTCTACTTATGTAGGCTGAGGAAAGTCCATGCCCGCACAAGCTGCGATGCTTGTAGTGTTCGTGCTCGGTGAAAAAATAAGCTGAGGTATCTCATTTGAGATAACGGCGGAATACAGAACTAAGGTTTCGGCTATGTTCTCATGTTCCCTAAGGTGCCACAGAAACGTATCAATATGAGAAATCATATTGTTGGAACGCGGTAAACCCCACGAGCGGGCAACCCAAACATTGGTAGGGGCGCTTCACATCTGGAATTGAACTAAATGTGGGGGCAAGCGGTGACGCTTGGAGATAGATGATTACCCAAATTTGAATTGAACCTGAGAATTCATTTTGGACAAAACATGGCTTATAGAGATTTACATTTCAGGAGACTAGGGTAGAAGTTCGCTTTTATCCTAGTTTTTTTTAGATTAAAAATATAAAAGGTGAAATTTATGCAAAAATTTGAATTAATGGCCACCTGTGCTAGTGGAATTGAGGCACTGGTAGGTAAGGAATTACGCGAACTTGGTTATGATGTTGAGGTTCAAAATGGCCGCGTTCGTTTTGAAGGTACAATTGAAGACATTCTTAGAACAAATCTTTGGTTAAGAACGGCAGATCGAATTAAAATTGTGGTCAGTGAGTTTGAAGCCAAGACATTTGATTCTCTTTTTGAGCAAACTAAACAAATAAACTGGGATAAATTATTGCCCATTGATGCTAATTTTCCTGTAGAGGGAAGATCAAGAAATTCACAATTGCACAGTGTGCCGGATGCACAGGCCATTGTCAAAAAAGCAATTGTGAACCAGCTTTCAGAAACTTATCATCGACGAACAAGATTACCAGAAACAGGTGCCGTTTATCCAATCGAAGTTGCAATTAACAAGGATCAGGTTCAGTTGACTTTGGATACCACTGGAGACAGTTTATTCAAACGAGGTTATCGAATTGACAAAGGTGGTGCTCCTTTAAAGGAGAACATGGCTGCTGCTTTAGTATTATTGACCAGTTGGAAACCAGATATGCCGTTTGTTGATCCTGTTTGTGGATCAGGAACGATTCCCATTGAAGCTGCATTGATTGGTCAAAATATTGCGCCCGGGTTTAACCGTAACTTCATTTGTGAAAAATGGGATTGGGTTCCTGATACAGTGAGTGAAAAATTACGTGATGAAGCAGACGCCCAGGCTAATTATGATGCTAAACTTGATATTACAGGTTACGATATTGATCAAAATATGATTAATATCTCTAAACGAAATGCACTCGAAGCGGGTTTGGGAGATCTTATTTCATTTAAGCAAATGGCTGTTAAAGATTTCAAAACAGATAAATTAAATGGTGTTATTGTAGCCAATCCTCCTTATGGACAACGGTTAAGTGATCAAGAAAGCGTACGTAAACTCTATCGTGAAATGGGAGTCGTTTACAAGCCGTTAAAAACCTGGAGTAAATATATTTTAACAAGTGATTTGGAATTTGAACGATTTTATGGTGGTCAAGCCACTAAAAAAAGAAAACTGTACAATGGTGCTTTAAGAACTGATTATTTCCAATATTGGGGAAAGCCAGTTTGGCATCATGAAGGAAAGCGTGAAACGAATTAGTATGGAAAAAGTTGCCATTATCGGTGGTGGCATTGTTGGTGCAACTGCTGCGTATTTAATAAGTAAAAACAATGATTACTCGGTTACCTTATATGATTCAGGAAAAGGTCAGGCTACTAGGGCTGCTGCCGGAATTATTTCGCCTTGGCTATCAAAACGCCGGAATAAGAAATGGTACACATTAGCTAAAGATGGTGCAACCTATATTGCTGAATTGGCTAAAGAAACTCAAATGAATTCCAAAACTTATCTGCAATCTGGGACAATTGTCACCAGAAAAGAAAGTGCTGATTTGGATGAGTTAGAATCATTGGCTAATCAAAGAAAAGTGAATGCTCCGGAAATGGGGACAATTAAGCGTGTGGATGCGCAAGAAATTCGGACGCTATTGCCACTTGTTACTGCAGATTTTCAAGGGATCTTTATTAGCGGTGGGGCGCGCATTGACGGAAATCGATTCGTCAAACATCTCTTGGAAATTAGTGAACGAAATGGTGTTAACCTTGTGCATAGCAAGGTTGAGTTAGTTGATGATCAAACTATCAAAGATGAAAGCCAAGTTAAAAAATTTGATCTGATCCTGGTTTGTGCTGGAGCGGGCATTAACGAATTATTGGCCCCTCTAAATTATGAAGTACAAGTTCATCCACAAAAAGGGCAATTAATTGAATTGAATGTACCAGCTTATCAAAATGATGTAATGGCACCGGTATTAATGCCTGAAAGTGAAAAGGACTTTATGCCAATTGGTGATGGGCGCTTAATTATTGGAGCGACCCACGAAAATACACCGGGTTTTGACTTAAAATTCACTCAAGATGCTTTGGATGATCTTTTTGCAAGTGCTAAAAGAATTGATAATCGTTTATCTAAGGATGATTTAATCGCGACTAGGGTTGGCACCCGGTCGTTTACAGATGATTTTTCGCCATTCTTTGGCTGGTTACCAAATAATGACCATGTTTTAGTGGCTTCAGGACTGGGATCATCTGGGTTAACAACCGGACCGATAGTTGCCAAACTATTAGTTTCATTACTTGAATCTTCAAGAGATTACTCGAAGTATCAAAAAGAAATTTCTAATTATCTTCATATGAAAGGTTAGTGATCACTGTGCAATCCTCAAAAACTAATTTTTATTATCAACCAGCGTTTTTAGCCAGTATTTCATCATGGTCGTGGACACTGTTAGTTTTAATTATGGGAGTTATTTTTTGGCTTGAGGTCACTCATTTTAATTGGATTACGGCGGCATTTTTTATTGGCTTTATCATTATTTGTGGTGTCCAGTATTTTACCCGTTCAATGTTAGTACAAGCTGATAAGTTAGTTGTTAATCGAAGTTTACAAAAGAGCTGGCTAGTGATGAATGTGGCAGACATTCAGACAATGAAACTGACTAAATTTGGAATTAGTTTTATGTTTAATTCTGATCAGTATTCTTTTTATCTTTCTAAAAAGAATCGAGAATATTTGTTTCAAACTTTAAAAGATAAACGTGCTGGAATTGCGGGGTAATTAAATGACAGACATAGAAATTGCACAAAATGTAAAAATGGACAAGATTGTAAAAGTTGCAGAAAAAATTGGTCTATCGGAAGATGATATCGAGCAATATGGTTCATATAAAGCCAAAATAAAATTGCCTCTGCAAACAGAAAAAAAGACTAAAAGAAAATTAATTTTGGTTACTTCAATCAATCCAACTCCTGCTGGCGAGGGAAAATCAACTGTTACGGTTGGCTTAGGAGATGCTTTTAGTTTATTACAAAAGAAGGTTATGATTGCGCTCCGGGAGCCCTCGCTGGGGCCAGTGATGGGTATGAAGGGTGGAGCCACTGGTGGCGGCTATGCTCAGGTTGTACCAATGGAAGATATTAATTTGCATTTTACTGGTGATATGCACGCGTTAACAACAGCCAATAATACGTTGGCTGCTCTCATTGATAATCATATGCAGCAAGGGAACGCATTAGGAATTGATCAACGCAGAATTGTTTGGAAACGAACTTTAGATATCAACGATCGCGCACTTCGCAATATTGTCATTGGCTTGGGTGGCCCTGTTCAAGGTGTTCCCCGGGAGGATGGTTTTGATATTACGGTAGCCAGTGAACTAATGGCTATTCTATGTTTGTCTGAAGATTTGCACGATTTGAAAGCAAGAATTAATCGAATTGTGATTGGTTACACGCACGATAGGAAACCAGTGACCGTCCAAGATTTAAATGTTGGTGGGGCTATTGCAACTTTGCTAAAAGATGCAATTAAACCTAATCTAGTTCAAACTTTGGCTCATACACCAGCTATTATTCATGGTGGTCCGTTTGCAAATATTGCGCATGGCTGTAATAGTGTGCTTGCTACACAAACCGCATTGAATTTGGCTGACTATACGATTACCGAAGCAGGTTTTGGCGCTGATCTTGGCGCCGAAAAATTTCTTGATATCAAGACACCGGTATTAGGAAAAACGCCGGATACAATTGTGATTGTGGCGACTGTAAAGGCTTTGAAGCTTAATGGTGGTCAGGCGTTATCAGATTTGGCAACAGAAAATCTAGATGCATTAAAAAAGGGTATTGCAAACCTTGTTCATCATATTAAAAGTATGGCTCAATATGGAGTACCGGTTGTTGTAGCAATTAATCGTTTTACTCAAGACACCAATCATGAAATTGACTATGTCAAACAAATTTGTGCAGATATGGGAATTCAAGCTTTGGATACAGATGTTTGGGCAAAAGGCGGTCACGGCGCACTCGACCTTGCTAAAACGATAATTAAAACTGTTGAAAAACCGGCCACATTTAAGCCACTGTATGAACCAGATGCTGATCTTACGGTCAAGATTGAAACCATTGTGACTAAGATATACGGTGGTGTTCATGTTGAGTATTCTAAAAAAGCAATTAATCAGATCAAACGTTTTAAAAAGTATGGTTGGGATAAATTACCAGTTTGTATGGCAAAAACACAATATTCACTATCAGACGATCCTAAATTATTGGGGGCTCCTAAAGATTTTACTATTCATGTAAAATCATTTGTTCCTAAGCTGGGAGCCGGTTTTATTGTGGCAATGACAGGTAATATTCTAACAATGCCTGGATTACCCAAGCATCCTGCCGCGTTGGACATTGACATCAGTGATGATGGTAAGATCAGCGGATTATTCTGATAGGAAATGAGGTCATGACATGTTATTTGCCATAGATTTTTTAATTATTTTAGCAGTTGTCGTAGTTGATCAATTAGTAAAATTTTGGGTTGCAACCAATATTAGTATGGATGCTGTTCATCAGGTTATACCTGGAATTTTTTCACTAACTAATATTCGAAACAACGGGGCAGCCTGGAGTATTTTGGAAGGAAAAACCACTTTCTTCTATTTAATTACAGTAGTGGCTTTGGTCGTTTTACTTTATTTTTTGTATCAAACTCGTGGACATTGGTTATATCAAATTAGTTTAAGCTTAATTGTAGCCGGTGCATTTGGAAACTTTATTGATCGGGTTAGATTGAAATACGTTGTTGATATGTTTCAACTTGATTTTATCAATTTTCCCATTTTTAACGTGGCTGATTTTTCACTAACAATAGGTGTTATCGTACTTTTTATTGCAATTTTCAAGGAAGATAGATTGGAGAGTTAAATATGTTAACCCATGAACTTGTTATCCAGGATCAACAAGGCAGAATTGATAAAGTGTTGGCAGCGGCTTTTCCAGATTTAACTCGTTCACATATTCAAAATTTAATTAAAAATGACCATATTTTGGTTAATTCAAAGCAAATTAAGAATAAGTACAGCGTTAAACCTGGCGATAAGATCGAAATTCAAGATGAAGATATTCAACCCCTTGATCTTGAACCAGAAAATATTCCTTTGGATATTGTGTATGAGGATAACGATGTCATTGTTGTCAATAAACCACAAGGTATGGTTGTCCATCCGGCTGCAGGGCATCCAGATCACACATTGGTGAATGCGTTACTGTATCATAGTCCCTTATCTACAATTAACGGTACAAATCGACCAGGAATCGTTCACAGAATTGATAAGGACACATCAGGTTTATTAATGGTGGCCAAAAATGATCATGCGCAACAGAATTTATCGGCACAGTTGAAAGCTAAAACAAATACGCGATTATATATTGCCCTGGTGCACGGAAATATCAAAGAAGATCAAGGGACGATTGATGCGCCAATTGGTCGATCACCCAAAGACAGAAAGAAACAGGCAATTGTGGCAGATGGCCGACCAGCAGTTACCCATTTTAAGGTTCTCAAGCGTTATGGAAACTACACTTTAATTCAGTGCAAATTGGAAACGGGTAGAACTCATCAGATTCGCGTTCATTTGAAATATATTGAACATCCCGTTGCTGGCGATCCGTTGTATGGACCCCGAAAAACTTTAAAAGGTAATGGTCAATTTTTACACGCCAGTGTCTTAGGGTTTAAGCAGCCAACAACCGGCAAGTATCTTGAATTTAAGGCACCATTGCCTGCAGTGTTTGAAAAGACACTTAAATGGCTTGACACACAATCTGAACATGGTTAAAGTTAATTCGTAATAGCGCTTTATAAATTAGTAGGTGCGTATATAGATTAGGTAGTTTTGCGAAGCAAATGTAAATTTGGTTCGCCTTTATTTTAGAAAGGAAGTTGGCTGCTTTGGAAAAAGAAATCATGGACACAATGGCGATGAAGCGTGCTTTGACACGAATTACATATGAAATTATTGAGCGTAATCGTGGTGTAGAGGATTTGGTCATTATTGGAATTAAAACACGGGGAGTTTTTTTGGCTCAGCGAATCGCGGAGAGACTAAAACAACTTGAAAATGTCGAAGTACCAGTTGGCGAGTTGAACGTCACAGCTTATCGCGACGATATTCATCAATTAGATAGTGACCCAAATTTACCTGGGAAACCACATTTTGAATTTAGTTTGGAAGGAAAAAAAGTTATCTTGGTAGATGACGTATTATATACTGGACGGACAATTCGAGCGGCAATGGATGCCATTATGGATATAGGTCGACCTAAACGAATTAATTTAGCGATTTTAGTAGACAGGGGACATCGGGAACTACCAATCCGAGCAGATTTTGTTGGCAAAAACATCCCGACTGCGCAGAATGAAAAAATTGAAGTTTCCGTTTCTGAAATTGATGAAGAAGATTCAGTTAAGATTGTTAATGGCAAATAGTTAAATGAGGTGAGGACCGTGAGTGAGCGATATTTAATTTTAGACGATGGCACGGTCTATCGTGGTCAGGCTTTTGGATCGCCAGCAACTACTTTTGGAGAAGTTGTTTTTAATACAAGTGCAACTGGGTATCAACAAATTATTACGAACCAAATCTATCACAATCAAATTATTGTTTTTTCTCAGCCTTCAATTGGGGGTTATGGGATTGATCGGGCTAGTTACGAATCAATTGAACCTACATGTAAAGGTGTTATTGTCCGCGATGTCGCTGATGTTTCAACTAATCGTCAACGAAGACTTTCATTAGATGAATTTTTAAAAATTCAAAACATCCCCGGTATTAGTGGCATTGATACACGAGCGTTGATTCACAAGTTGCGAGCCAAAGGGACCGTTAAGGGGAGCATTGTTGATCCGGTTAAGGACTTAGCTCATGCATTTGATCAATTGAATGCGATTGTGTTGACTAATCAACAAGTTAGCCAGGTTTCAACTCCAAAGGCGTACCCTAACCCAGGAACCGGGTTGAACGTGGTGGTAGTTGATTTAGGTCTAAAACATGGAATATTGCGGCAATTAAGTCAACGAAATTGCAATGTGACTGTACTACCATATTCTTGTACTGCTGAACAGATTTTTGATCTAGACCCTGATGGTGTTATTTTATCAACAGGTCCTGGTAGTCCGACTGACTTACCAAAATCATTGACAGATATGATTGCAGAGGTGGAACAGCGGATTCCGCTCTTTGCTATTGGGTTAGGACATGAACTATTTGCGATGGCCAACGGGGCAAAGGTTAAGCCATTACAATTTGAGCATCATGGCGATAATCATCCGATTTTATCAATCATTACAGATGAAATATTTTATGCATCACAAGGACAGGGGTATACAGTTGATCGTGAGTCGATTAATCGCGATAAAATGTTGACTACCCACATTGATTTAGTTGATCAATCTGTTCAAGGATTAAGGCATCGGGACTTTCCTGCTTTTAGTGTGCAGTTTTTTCCTGATGGTGCGCCTGGGCCATTGGAAAGTTCAGAATTATTTGATGAATTCATCGAAATCATGACTACTCGAATGGAGCGGTAAAATGGCACGAACAAAGTTGCAAAAAATAGTAATTATTGGGTCTGGCCCAAATGAAATTGGTATGGATACTGAACTTGAAACAGCAACCTTACAAACTATTCAAGAACTTCACAAGGCTGGCAAGGAAGTTACGTTTGTCAGTAATAATGCTAATTCAGTTGCGGGAGACTATTTAGATCCGGAGCACTTTATAATTAGTAATTTGGATGCCAATTCTTTAATTACAATTCTTAGAAATAATGAATTTGATGGTTTAATACCAACACTAGGTGGAACGCCTATTTTTCAATTACTTCACCAACTTGATGAGGCTGGAATCTTTAATCAATTAAATATTCGTGTTTTGGGGGTTAGCTTAAAGACTATTGCAAATACGCAAAATCCAGAGGCATTGAATCGTATTTTACAGAATATTCATGAACCTTATATTCCAACTAATATTTTAAGTAATACAAATGAGGTTTTAAAATTTGTGCGACGAATTGGTTATCCTGTAATCATTAAACCTGTCGCTGCCATAACCAATAACAACAGAATGAGATGCGAAAATGAGCATCAGCTGAAACAAATGCTTGCGTCCGCATTTAGAATTTCAACCACTCATCAAGTTGCGGTTGAGAAAAGCATTGTCGGGTTTAAAGAAATTGAAATGACCGTTATTCGAGACAATGAAAATACAAGAATGCTTATTTGTGCTGCCGAAGATTTTAATCCAGTTGGTGTTCATACAGGAGACTCAATTGTCTTCACGCCGACTCAGACTCTTACAGATCAAGAATTTCAGGCGATTCGATCCTCAGCTTTAAGGATTGTACAAGAATTCAAGATTCGCGGAATTTGTCATATTCAATTTGCTTTAAATCAGAGTACAGGTAATTATTATGTGATTCGGGTAAACCCTTATTTTGATCGCACAACGGCATTTGCTGCTCGGGCGACTGGATACCCGGTTGCGTTAGTTTGCACACAAATTAGTTTTGGTAGAAATTTAAGGAGTATCACAATTCCAGGCCTGAGGCAGCATGATTCCTTGGCTTTAATTGAGCCAACATTGGATCACATTGCAGTCCGTTTTCCAACTTTTTCTTTTGCTAGTTTTGCTAATGCTAATCAGGAGCTAAATACGCGAATGAAATCAACTGGATCGGTAATTGCTTTTGGGAGAAGTACTGAAGAAGCGACCTTGAAAGCGATTCGATCAGTTGATTCGACAACTACCTCTGAGCAAGCGGCTCTGGATGAATCAAGGCTAAACGAAGGTCAATTAATCAATGTTTTAGTACATCCCACAGCAGGAGAAGTTTTTTATTTACTGGAAGCCATTCGGCGGGGATATCAGGTAGAGGAATTGGCAGAACTCACAAAAATAGATGCTTTTTATTTCTACAAATTGATTCATATTGTTCAAATTGAAAAAAAGTTACGTAAACATCCTTTTGACGTTGATGTTTTGCGCAATGCTAAATATTATGGATATGGCGATTCTCAAATTGCACAATTGTGGAAATGTTCTGACAAAAAAGTGCGTGATTTCCGTGAGACAAATCAAATTCGACCAACGTTTAAGGGGATTGAGCCCACGGCGGGAGAATTTCCTTATAATAATCGTAGTTATTACACAACTTTTGAAACAGAAAATGAATCACAAATTAGTGAAAAGCCTAAAGTGTTTATTTTGGGTACGGCTAATAATCAAGTTGGTACGAATGCGGCAGCTGAATATGTGACGGTGCATACAATTCAAGCTTGCCAAAAATTAGGGTTTGAAACTATCTTGATTAATAATAATCCAAGTGCAATTTCAATTTTACCAAGGTTAGCTGACAAACTGTATTTAGAACCGTTAACTGTTGAAAACTGCTTAAATATTATGAATAGTGAACAACCGGATTTTGTAATTGCACAAGGAAAGTGGCAAATTGTTACGGACTTGGAAACAGCTGGTGTTAAAATTACCCAACTACCATTATCCCGAACTTCGCGGGCAGAGAATGTAGAATCAAATTATTTAGTTGTGGCTGAAAAGATGGAAGAAAAACAACGAAATTTAGGCTGTTTTGACACTGCGGAAGATGCAAGTTTGCATTTTCCTTCTTCAGCAAAGAAACAGATTTCTAATAAACTGCAACACATATCTCTAAGTGAGCTCAGCAAACAAGAGGATGGCATCTATTCAGTTATGTTTAAACAGGAGGGGAGTCACCTTATCGTTACAGGAACGATTCCGTTGGCAATTCAGGATATTCCCTTTATGACCTACGCTTTAAACTATGATATTGTGGCGGACATGGTTAAATTAATTCTGAAACGCTCAAATTGCGAATCACCACTTAAGTTAACTAGTCAAAATGTGCATCTAAAACTAGAACACGTTTTTCCGTACAATCAATTACAGATTCCCGAGCCACAGAATCCACCGTTTTCGTTGGCAATTGGAGCCAGAATTACAAGCACAAAGTTATAAATTCATACAAAAAAAGGATGCTACGACTCGTTTTGTCGTAGCATCCTTTTTGCTAATTAAACTTGTCTTAACTGATTGACTAACTGTTCATCAGGATCCACAATCAGGGTACTTTGGCCTTCATAAATAACTAGTCCAGGTTTGGCACCATTCGGCTTATGCACGCGTTTAACAGCCACATAGTCAACAGGAACGTGTGCGGACTGTTGTGCTTTGGAAAAGTAGGCAGCTAAAGTGGCGGCTTCAGTGAGTGTTTGGTCGGTCGGGTTAGCGTCATGAATAATCACGTGTGACCCTGGAATCTTCTGAGTATGCAACCAAATATCCGTTTTCTTAGCCGTTTTCAAAGTCAAACGATCATTTTGAGTATCATTTTTACCGACAGAAATTTGAGTGCCATCTGTAGCATGGAAGGTTTCTGGTTTACTAGCTCTTGATCGTTTTTGTTTTCGTTTCTTTTGATTAACCTTTAAATAACCCTCTTTTTCTAGTTCTTCTCGAATTTCATCTAGGTCTTGAGGATTTGCCAGTTCAATTTGCGTCATAATATTGTCCAAATAATCAATCTCTTGATGCGTTTTTGTGAGTTGTTCAGAAACATAATGAACAGCATTTTTTGCCTTTTGATATTTTTTGAAATACTTTTGCGCATTTTGTGAGGGTGAAACCTGGTTAGAAAGAGAAATCTTAATATCTTGATTGTTATCGTAATAGTTAGGAAGGGTGATTTCTGTCATTCCTCGTTTAACCTGATTAAGATAAGTGGTTAAAATTTCTCCCTCGATTTTGTAAACATCGGCTTGTTCAGAACTAGCCAAAGTTTGGTTAAGTTTTTTTAATTTAGTTCGATTCTTCTTTAAATCATTTTTGACAACATGCACTAAATTGCCAGCTTTTTGAATGACTCGATCATGTTGAGCCTTCGCTACGTAAAATGCATCCAGTAAGTCACTTAAGGTAGTAAAGTTTTGCTGCGTGCCTTCTAAAGTTGCATATGGAAAAGCAGTAAAACTAGATTTTTGCTTTTTAGTTGTCATAACAGGATTTGGTTGATCGAATTTTTCGAAAAAGTCATCAAACGCGCTTGATTCGTTGTGTTGATGCAAATAATTAGCTAATTCAAGGCTGGTATTTTTATCTAATCCTTGATAAATGCGATGCAGTTCAGTAGCCAAAACCTCCTGGTTAGGGAAGTCACTCAGCGCTTTAGCATATGCCTTTGTTTCATCAGTAAAGGGATTTAACTTGTCTTGACTGGGTGGTGTGATGTATGTGGCTCCTGGAAGTAACAAACGATAACGATTCTGGTCAGCATTAATGTGCTTAATTGTGTCTAAAATAACCTTTGTCGTGTTATTAAGTAAGACGATGTTACTTCTGCGGCCCATAATTTCGACTGCCAGCAGAAGTTCCTCAATATCACCTAATTCATTTCGTTTTGAAAATGAAAAATTGACAATCCGATCATTCTCAACCTGCTGAATACCATTTAAGATGGCACCATCCAAGTATTTTCTTAGCATCATAGCAAAATTAGTTGGGACAGCAGGGTTGGCATAAGGAATTTTTGTAATTTGCACTCGCGCATAATTTGGGTGAGCAGAGAGTAAAACGGGATAATTTTTTCGATTGGCCCGGAATGTAATAATTACTTCATTTTCGTAAGGTTGGTGTATTTTTGTAATTCGACCACTTTTTAATAAATCATTTAATTCATGAACCATTGCGTGTGTAAAAGAACCATCAAAGGACATAATGAAACCTACTTTCTTCTCGAATAGACTGTTAACTTCTAGTATACCAGTGTCTCCAGAAAATGTGATAAACTAAGTTTCAAACAGAGAGATCTAAAGTTCTTAAATCTAGAATTTTAAATAGAGCAAGACAATTTTTGAAAATTTATAAAAATATGCTATCATGGAAATATTAATTTTAAAAGTAGAAGTTGGTGTACACATGAAAACGGCCATTGTAACAGATAGTACCTGTTACTTATCAGCAAGAGAAATATCAGATAATAATATTACCATCGTACCAATTCCCGTAGTGATTGATGGGAAAAGTTATGATGAAGGCGTTGACATTACTAATGAAGAGTTTTATAAAAAACTAAAAACTTCGGGTTCTTTTCCAAGCACAACTCAGCCCCCACTAGGCAAAATGATTGAGTTGTATAAGCAGTTACGTGATGAAGGTTATGAAAATGTCATTAGTATTCACCTAGCAAGCACGATTTCAGGATTTGTAAGTAGTTTGGACTCTATTAAAAATGGGATAGAAGGCTTAAATGTTTACGTATATGATTCTGAAATCACGGTGCGTTTGATGGGATCACTCGTGTTAGAAGCTGCCAGGATGGCACGTGAGGGGCAAGAACCAGCCTCGATTTTAGAACGCCTCAATCAACTACGTTCCACTTTTGGGGAATATTTCATCGTTGATGATTTGCAGAACCTTGTTCGTGGGGGACGATTGTCAAATGCTTCAGCGTTTATCGGAGGATTGTTAAAAATTAAACCGATTTTGACTTTCAACGATGCTCACGAAATCGTAGCCTTTGAAAAAGTTCGTTCTACTAAAAAGGCCTTGGCCAGGGTAGAAGAATTATTTGCAAAGAGTAAAGAAAATCTAGATTACCCAATTCGAGCAATTATTATTCATGCAAACGATGAACCTGCCGCGTTAAAGTGGCAGGAAAAATTGCAAACCAAGTATCCAGACTTGCCAATTGATATTAGTTATTTTGGCCCAGTTATTGGAGCCCATTTAGGTGAAAAAGCACTTGCTTTGGCCTGGTTAGAGGATTATACAAAACAGTAAACTAAAATAAGACGCAAGCATATTGGCTTGCGTCTTATTTTATTACTATTCTATAAAAGGCTTGGTACTTTTGTTGTGAACTGAAGGGGAATGTGATAAGGTTAATTTAATACAATCGGAATGGTGAGAGTTGTTTGCCATGAAAAAAATTATTATGATCGTAAAAACACTGATGCCTTTCAAATGGGTTATTAGGGTTTATTAAAAGAAGGAGTTTTTTATGCGTAAATTAAAAGTTAAAAATAATGAAGTGGCTGTCTATGCCGTTGGTGGTTTAGGCGAAATTGGTAAAAATATGTATTGTGTGCAATATCAAGATGAAATCGTAATCATTGACTGTGGAATTAAGTTTCCCGAAGATGAACTTCTAGGTGTTGACTATATTATCCCTGATTATCAGTTTTTGATTGAAAATCAAAAGAAAATTAAAGCGTTGGTAATCACTCATGGACATGAGGATCATATCGGTGGAATTCCATTTTTCCTTCAAAAACTAAACGTGCCAATTTGGGCAGGTCCTTTTGCTTCGGAATTAATTAAGGGTAAGCTAAAAGAGCATAATTTGTTGCGGACAACTGAATTACATGAACTACAGGAAGATACCGTTTTAAAATTCAGAAAACTTTCCGTTTCATTTTTCCGGACAACGCACTCAATTCCTGACACTTTGGGAATTTCTGTTCATACCCCTCAAGGAACTATTGTGCAAACAGGAGACTTCAAATTTGATTTAACGCCAGTGGGGGATTTACCTTCACCAAATTTCCAGAAAATGGCTGCTATTGGCGTTAAAGATTCTTTGTTGTTAATGTCAGATAGTACTAATGCAGAACGACCAACTTTCACTAAATCTGAGCGTTTTGTAGAACAAAGTATTAAACGTATTTTTACTGAAATTCAAGGTCGAATTATTTTTGCAACGTTTGCTTCTAATGTTTATCGGGTTCGAGAAGCTTGCGAGGCTGCTTTGGCTCAGGGACGTAAAATTGCTATCTTTGGACGTAGTATGGAAAATGCGATTGAGGCCGGTCAAAAACTGGGTTATTTGAATATTCCAGAGGAATCATTAGTAGATGCACAAGAATTAAATAATTTACCGGCAAATAAATTAATGATTTTATGTACCGGATCCCAAGGAGAACCAATGGCTGCTTTGAGTCGAATTGCCAATGGAACTCATCGTCAAATTAGTTTGCAACCAGATGATACAGTTGTCTTTTCTAGTAATCCAATTCCAGGAAATACCGTTAGCGTCAATAATTTAATCAATAAATTAGACGAGGCGGGCGTTACCGTCATTCATGGTAAAGTTAATAATATTCATACTTCTGGACATGGTGGTCAAGAAGATCAGAAGTTGATGTTACGCTTGATTAAGCCCAAGTTCTTTATGCCTTGTCATGGAGAATATAGAATGCAAATGATTCATACGAAGCTTGCGGAACAGACTGGTATTCCAGAAGAAAATTGTTTCATTATGAAAAATGGTGATGTTTTGGCTTTAACCCGTGATAGCGCCAGAATTGCGGATCATTTCAGTGCTGGTGACGTTTACTTGAATGATGCTGATATTAATGATAATGTTGGTTCCCAAATTTTGAGTGATCGGACCATTTTAGCTAGTGAAGGGGTTGTCACTGCAGTTGCCACAATTAATATCAAAAAACATCGTATAACTGCAGGTCCAGATACAATATCTCGTGGATTTATTTACATGCGCGAATCAAACGAATTGATTCACGATACAAATAAGGCAGCTTTCCGTTCTTTACTAAATACAATGAAGGAAAAAGCGCATCCAACAGAAAAAGACTTTAGCACAAACATTATTGATGATCTTCAGGAGTTCTTATATCAAAAGACTGAACGAAGCCCAATGATTGTGCCAATGCTAATTTTTGAATAATATGTGTGTAACAGGCCATCGCCATTATGCGCCGGCAAACAAATCTTCAGATTTGAGCAATAAACTTACTCAGCATTTGGAGGTTTTTTGTTTGAACCGATTAATTGTATTTTTTATGAATAATTGAGGTTCATACTGGTTGTTCAATTCAAAAAATGTTAAATTGAAACTATAAGTTTAACTGCATATTTAATTTATTAAGTTAGGAAGATGATGACGATTAATAACAACAATAATAATGATTGGTCTGTTCCAACCTCAAGAATGGACCGTTTAAAAGCAAAAGAACAACAAAAAGAAGAAAAAAAACAAAAAAAACGTGCCCCCAAACCACCACGTGGACCGCAACCTAATAAACCAAAAAAACTTAAAAACAAGTCCGGAAAGTCAAAAAAATGGCTTTGGATAGTTGGTATTTTGATTGTATTAATAGGAGCAATTGTTTTCTTCGTCAGAAGATCTAGTGGGAATCAGGCTCAAGCTAACGCTGAAAAGATCGTTCAACAAAGCTTTAATAGTGATCGTGATAATATTACGGATACTGCTACGCGAGCTCAAATGGTTGAATTGGCAGCTGATGCTAAGCAGGTACGTAATAATACAGAGGCTAACCAGTATAGCCAATTGGCAAGTCTTGGGAAAAGTGCAGTTGCTTTTCGCCAGAGAGTTGAAAACTTGAAGAGTGGTAATACGTATAAAACTTCTACAACAGGAACCAAGGTTAGCAACTTATTACAGGATTTGAAATCATCTAGTTTTGAATCAGATTTTTCTGGGTTCTATAGTGAGTATAATAAGAAGTTAAGTGCACTCGAAACAAAGGCTAAGGCTGTTAGTAAGTTGCATAAACAGACCAATAATTTATTCAAAAATGGTAAAAGTGGTTCCTTAGCGGCTTCGGTCACAAATACTAAGTTGAATAATCTGTTAGACAAGTTAAATAAGTATCCCAACTTTGAATTAGCAAATAAAGATTTAACTAGAGTTGAAAAAGCTGTTAAAACTTATAAAAAGAAACAAGCTAGTGCTGCAGCGTCAATAGCATCTTCAGCTGCTGCAGTTAGCTCATCAAGTTACAGTAGCTATAGTTATAGTAGCTACAGTAGTAGTTATCCTGAAAGTAGTAGTTCGTATTCTAGTTATAGCAGTTCATCTAATGGTAACAGCAGTAGTTACAATAGTAGTTCAAAGGCAAGCTCAACTAATAGTTCTGCTTCTTCACATAGTAGTTCAACAACTAGTGCCAGCAAATCATCTTCTGCAAGTAGTAAGACATCTAGTTCAAGCAATCGATAAGCATCGTGTAATAAAAATGGATCTTCCTTTTGGAAGATCCATTTTTTGTGTAATTAAATTTAAGAAGTGGGATAGAGGAGGTTGCGGGTGAAAATCAGTTTATTTTTAATTTTACGTTCTAGTTTACATAATATATATTATTCAAAGTAGTCTCAAAACTATTCTTTGATCTATTTCAAACTAAGAAAGTAATTTTATATATTCACCATAGCCATTATCTTTCATTTGATCTTTTGGAATGAATTTAAGTGCGGCTGAATTAATACAATATCTTAAGCCACCTTTGTCCTGTGGACCATCAGTAAAAACATGGCCCAAATGTGAACTAGCTTTTGCACTTTTAACTTCTGTACGTTCCATACCAAACGATGAATCTCGATGTTCTTTAGTCACAGATTTATCTATCGGTTTCGTAAATGACGGCCAACCACAACCAGCATCATATTTATCCGTTGATGAAAATAAGGGTTCGCCACTCACGATATCAACATAAATGCCTTCTTTGTAAAAATTATCGTATTTTCCACTAAATGGTGCTTCTGTGGCGGCGTGCTGTGTCACTTCGTATGCTTCCTTGGATAACTGCTTCAAATCCTTTTCAGTCATGTGTGTTCCTCCTTGAACGTAAGTTAATTGAGCTAAATTAGTATAGTTTAAATTTTGTCACAAGGCAACTGAGAAGACTCGCAAAATAGTTAATGGTATGTATTATATGTGCAAAAATAAGATCTGCTCAAGCTATTGCTAGCTACGAGCAGATCTTACAAACGATAAGTTTAATTAATCAAAAGCTTTAGTTAATGGTGGCACAACTTGCTTCTTACGGGAAACAACACCGGGTAGATTCATACGATGATTACTAAATTTAGTACCAAATGCTTGTTCAACGACGTCTGTACCCTCACCTAATGCCAGAAGTTCAGAGTCACTAGTAAGCACGTTTGTTGCAAGGAGTAAGAAGAGATCGTAAGACTTGTCAGCCATTAAATCAGTCATGGTGGTCTCTAACTCAGCTTGACGCTTGAAAACATCGTTTAAATCAACGGCATTTACCTGGCCAATACGAACAGTTTTTCCACCCATGTCAAAGGACTTAGCATCGCCTTCAAGAATATCAGTTGCACTACGATCGTTAACGTCACTACCAGCTTTTAGCATTTCGATACCATAAGCTTCATAGTCATCAATACCAGCAATTTTTGCTAGTGCAGGAACAGCATTCCGTTCGTCGTCCGTTGTTGTTGGTGACTTCAAGAGTAATGTATCAGAAATAATTGAAGAAAGCATTAAACCCGCGATGTTGCTAGGAATTTCGACATTATTTTCTAAATACATTTTGTAAATGATTGTACTGCAACAACCAATTGGTTCTGCTCGGTAAAATAATGGTTGTGCAGATGAGAAATTAATTTTGTGGTGGTCAATAACACTTGTTACCGTTACATCTGCCAAATCGTCAACACTTTGAATTGCCTCATTATGGTCAACAAGGACAACTGAATCAACTTCTGGTTTAGCTTTAGTAATCACACGTGGTGCTTTGACGTTAAAGCGATTCAAAACAAAGTTGGTTTCGTTGTTTGTTTTGCCGAGAGCAACAGCTTCGACTTCATCACCTAACTTGTTGGCAAGGTAAGCATATTCGATGGCACAACTGATGGCGTCTGTATCTGGATTTTTATGACCAAAAACTAATTCTTTACTCATGATTAAAAAGAACTCCTTTAAATTTTTTGTTTAATTTTGATTACCAATCATTTTACGTAAACGTTCCGTGTAACTTTCTTCATTTAAATAGTCGTCAAATGCGGCCAAAAATGAACTGATTCGGGGAATTTCATCTTTATCTTTTCTAAATACAAAGCTTAAGTCAAAATTGATTGCCGGATCAAATCTTGCCATCCAAGTATTATCTGATACTGGATGAGAAATGACGTATGACGCTGGCAATGCTTTGTTAACCCCTGTAGTTTCAGCAAAGCGTCGAATCTGATCCGGCGTTGTGAAACGAGCAACACTCTTAGGCACGTCCACTAACTGATTCTTATAGGATTCACGTAAAACACCATCTAAATAGTAACCATCGGGATAAGTAACCCAATTAGCGTTCAAAGTATCTCTTAACTTGATTTTCTTTTGTTTTGCCAATTTTTCATTATGATGGATGAACAGTAAATCTTCGTTAAGAATTTTACGCGATTCGTAAGGTTTCCAATTCTTAATGCTATCATCCGGCAAATACATAATCGCCAAATCAATTCGGTTGTTTTCCAAACGTTCCCAAATTTCTTTTCGGGTTAACGTATAAAAAGTAATCATAACATCTGGTTGTTTTTCATAATATTTAGTGATGAAGTCTTCAAAAACACGGGATTCGATTGAAGCCGACATTCCAATATTAATTTCACCTTTTGTCGGTGAAGTAGATTGTTGAATTTCATCAGTTGCCTGATTCAAAACTTCATTGATATTATGAGCGGCCTTTAGCATTGTGTAGCCTGCATCGGATAAACGCAATTTTTTACCAACTGAGTAAAATAATGGTGCTCCAACCGTGTGTTCCAACTTCTTAATTTGTTGTGTTAAAGCAGGTTGAGTAATGCCTAAAATTTGAGCAGCTTGTGTGTAGTTCATAGTATCGGCCAGCTGAAGGAAATAAGTTAAAATCTTAGATGAAAAAATAGTTTCTTGTTTTGATTTCATTCCGTTTCTCCTTTAGTTTTTATGATTATAATCAACTTTCAATAATAACTATAATTATTCTAATGGTTAAACGTGATTTTTTCAAGAATTTTGTCGTCTAAAACTGGTAAGTTAAGTGTAAATTAATATTTAATGTTCGGATGTTGGTGTTACGACGGGCATTTGTTTAAGGTTCATAGAAACTGGTTCTCCCTCTGATTCAGTGTCAATAACGAAGGAACCATTGGAATATCGTGCACTAAGCGGATGTTCGGCTGCAATAATATCGTGAATCGTGCCACGGGTTGTCAAAATTTCCAGTACAGCACTCTCATTTAGTTTTATAAAATCAACCACACGATGTGGATTGTTTTTCAGCTCTCGGAGAACCAAAACGCCACGCCGGGCCCGACTAGTAACTGGAATCTCTTTAACAGCCATTCTTTTGAATGCTCCGCGCTGCGTGATCAAGCCAACTTGATCGACGTCTGACACAAGTTGCACATTGGTAACTTCATCATCACGCAGATCCATTGATTTTACACCGGCCGCTCGTGCACCAATGCTTGGAATTTCGGCTAAATCATAACGTAGACCGTAACCTTTTTTAGAAATCAGCATAACAGTTTGCTCGATGGCTTTTGGAATAAATGAAATATTGATCACAATTGTTTCTGGTTGTTTTAATTTAATGAAAGCTGCCGCATGTTTTTTATAATTTCGACCTGGCGTCAGGTCAGAAAACTCTGTGCGTTTAATGTAGCCGTCACTGGTTGCAATAAGAAATTCACCAGTTTCTTTAAGTGAATGGAACGCAAAAGTTTTAATGATCCGTTCGTCATCACCCAGGCCAATGGTTTGTGAAATATGTTCACCAGTATCCTTCCACTTCGAATCGGTTAATTCATGTACGGGACGAGAAATCAGGTTTCCTTTATTTGTAAACATCATTAGATGATCTAAAGTGCTTAATTGCTTTAAGAAGATTGGATAATCTTCATCTTTGAGACCATTATCGTCACCAGAAGCGTTGTAGGAACGCAGTGAACTTCGCTTTAAATATCCATCATGACTAACAAGGACCATAACTTGTTCTTCGGGCACAACGACCTTACGATCAATTTTAATTTCCTCAATTTCATTCTGAATTTCAGTTAGGCGTGGTGACCCATATTCTTTTTTTACACTGGTTAATTCAGAGCGCAAAACTTTAGCCAATGCGGCATCACTATTCAGAATTTCATTGTATTCGGCAATATGGTTATCCAGATCGGCTGATTCGGCCTCCAAAGCGGTCACATCTGTATTTGTTAATCGGTAAAGTTGTAAGGAAACAATTGCCTCTGCTTGTTCATCAGTAAAACGATATTTTTGAACTAAGTTATTCTTGGCGTCTTTCTTATCTTTACTACCACGAATTGTGGCAATAACTTTATCAAGAATGGAAAGAGCTTTGATCAGGCCAGCAACAATATGTTGCCGTTTTTGAGCTTTATTCAAACTAAACCGCGTGCGTTTGGTAATAACTTCTTTTTGAAAACTTAGGTAAGCCTGTAAAAATGCTTTTAACCCAAGTCTTTCTGGACGTTTATGGTTAATTGCAACCATGTTAAAGTTGTAAGAAATTTGCAAATCTGTATTTTTAAAAAGGTAATTTAAAATTCCGTTTGAGTCAGCCTCACGTTTGAGTTCGATTGCAATTGATAATCCCTTTCGATCGGACTCATCACGAACTTCAACAATGCCATCTACTCTTTTTAAAATTCGAATTTCATCAATTTTTTTAACTAACTGAGCTTTATTAACCTCATAAGGAATCTCAGACACTTCAATTTGAGATTTACCGCCTCGAAGTGGTTTGATTTGGGTCCTAGAACGAACGACAATCCGTCCCTTACCAGTCTGATAAGCTTTTTTTATGCCATCCAATCCTTGAATAATACCAGCAGTTGGAAAATCAGGGCCCTTTACAAAGTCCATTAATTTTTCGAGTGAGGCATCAGGATGCTTTAATAGATACAATAAGGCGTCGATGACTTCGTTTAAATTGTGCGGGGGAATATCAGTTGCATAACCTGCAGAAATCCCTGTAGCCCCATTAACAAGCAAATTAGGGAAACGGCTTGGTAAAACAGTTGGTTCATATTCAGTATCATCAAAATTCAATACAAAATCAACGGTTTCTTTGTCAATATCCTTCAACATTTCACTTGAAATCTTACTTAAACGTGCTTCTGTATATCGCATAGCGGCTGGCGGATCATTATCAATTGAACCGTTATTTCCGTGCATTTCAATTAATGGAGCGCGGAGTTTCCAATTTTGACTCATTCGGACTAAGGCTTCATAGATAGAACTGTCTCCATGGGGATGAAAATTACCCATGACATTACCAACTGATTTTGCCGATTTTCGGAAACCCTTATCATAAGTATTGCCATCTTGATTCATGGCATATAAAATTCGACGTTGAACGGGTTTTAGACCATCTCGCACGTCAGGCAACGCCCGTTCTTGAATGATGTACTTGGAATAACGACCAAATCGATCACCCATGACATCTTCTAAAGTAAGTTCTTGAATTTTATTGGTGTTTTCATTCTTTGAGTTAGGCACATTGTCCCCTCCTTTCATTATTTTTCATCGTCTTCATCAAATTCACCTTCATGAGCGACATTAACGGCCTCATTGTCTAAAATGCTTCCTTCTTCTTCAAGTGAGAACTCAACATTTTTTTCAATCCAATTTCTTCGCGGCTCAACCTTATCACCCATCAAAGTTGTCACACGACGCTCAGCTAAGGCAGCGTCATCAATTCTAACGCGGACCAGAGTCCTAGTTTCAGGATTCATAGTTGTTTCCCAAAGTTGATCGGCATTCATTTCACCAAGTCCCTTGTACCGTTGTAAAGCAAAACCACGACCAATTTCCTTGGAGGCTTTATCTAGTTCTTCATCAGTCCAAGCATAGACAGTTTGGAGCTTTTTCCCCTTTCCCTTTTGTAAGCGATAAAGAGGGGGTAAAGCAATATAAATATGACCCTGATCAATCATAGGACGCATATATTTATAGAAGAAAGTCAACAATAAGATTTGGATGTGGGCACCATCAGTATCAGCATCAGTCATAATAATGATTTTGTCATAGTTACGATCTTTAATATTAAACTCAGCTCCAACCCCAGCACCAATTGTGTATATCATGGTGCTGATTTCCTCATTTTTCATCACATCGTCTAATTTAGCTTTTTCTGTATTCAAAACTTTTCCACGAAGCGGTAGAATCGCTTGAAATTTACGATCTCGGCCCTGTTTGGCACTACCACCGGCAGAATCACCTTCCACCAAGAAAAGCTCGTTACGGGCTGCATTTTTTGACTGTGCGGGAGTTAATTTACCTGATAGTAATCGATCAGTCTTTTTACGTTTCTTGCCACTACGCGTCGCATCACGTGCTTTTCGGGCGGCCTCTCTTGCTTCACGAGCTTTTAAAGATTTACGAACTAACATTTGTGCAAATTCGCCGTTTTCCATTAAGTAAAAAAGTAACTGTTCATTCACCACATTGTCCACGATGGTTCGCGCTTCGGGGGTTCCTAATTTTTCTTTTGTCTGACCTTCAAATTCGAGAATTTTTTCAGGAATTCTAAGTGAAATGACCGCAGACAATCCTTCACGAACATCACTACCCTCGAGATTTTTGTCTTTTTCTTTCAAAAGACCAACTTTTCGAGCATATTCGTTGAAAGCTTTGGTCCACCCAGAGCGCATACCAACTTCGTGAGTACCACCATCTTTAGTTCGCACATTATTAACGAATGACAACACGTTTTCTGAATAACCATCGTTATATTGGGCTGCAATTTCAACTTCTACGCCTTCTTTGGAACCGTCAAAATAAAGAACATCGCCTAAGGTATCCTTATCTTCATTTAGATAAGTTACAAATTCTTTGATCCCCTCTTCATATAAGAACGTTTGGGTTTGTTCTTGATTTTCACGCTCATCTGTTAAAGTAATTTTGACGCCTTTTAATAGAAAAGCAGATTCCCGCAAGCGTTCAGATAACGTGTTGAAATTAAACACGGTAGTTGTAAAAATTTGTTTGTCAGGCTTAAAAGTCACAACAGTTCCGTTAGCCTGTTTGGTTTTACCAATTTTCTTTAAAGAGCCAACCGGATGACCACCATTTTTAAATTCTTCACGGTATTTTTTGCCTTCACGTACAATTTCGACAGTGAGATATTCGGATAAGGCATTTACAACACTGGCACCCACACCATGGAGACCACCAGAGGTTTTATAACCGCCTTGTCCAAATTTACCACCGGCATGAAGGACTGTGAAGATAACTTCAACGGTAGGGATACCGGAAGAATGCATACCAACTGGCATTCCTCGGCCATTATCTGTAACAGTTAAACTATTATCTTTATGAATTGTGACATTGATTTCTTTTCCAAAACCAGCAAGCGCCTCATCTACGGCGTTATCAACGATTTCATAGACTAGATGGTGCAATCCCCTTGAATCGGTTGAACCGATATACATACCAGGACGCTTCCGCACGGCTTCTAACCCATGTAGAACTTGAATTGAGGAATCATTGTATTCTGCTGAACTACGTTTACTCATCTCAAATACCCTTTCTGCTTATAGTCCCTATTATCATACCTTATTTAAAAAAATCTGAAAATACTAACTTACTTAATATAACATACGCTAAAACAAACGTTGGAATTGAATTTCAAACATGCTAAAATTATACTTGATTCTCAATTGAAAAGAGGGCAAATTCTTGCTTAAAATTATTGCAATGTTAATCATCGCCTACCTGCTTGGATCGATTCCTTCCGGTGTGATGATTGGGAAAAAGTTTTTCAATGTTGATATTCGCCAATCGGGTAGCGGCAACATTGGTACAACTAATACCTTTCGGGTACTTGGTCCCAAAGCAGGGACTGTTGTCCTGTTGATGGACATTTTAAAAGGAACTTTGGCGGCTAGTCAACCTTATATTTTCCAGACCCCACATGTAAATCCGCTTCTAATTGGGCTGGCAGCAATTGTTGGTCATACATTTTCGATTTTTGATCGTTTCAAGGGTGGTAAAGCCGTTGCCACAAGTGCAGGAATTTTATTAGCTTATAATCCTCAATTTTTTATTATTGCTTGCGTAGTTTTTGCCAGCCTCGTCTACTTAACTAGTAGGGTGAGTGTTGCAAGCATGACGGCCATGATTATCATTAGTTTTTGGTCATTAGTTTATCACGATATTATATTAACATGTGTGGCCGTTGCCCTAACCTTCTTTATATTTTATCGGCATCGAGAAAATATTCAACGGTTAAAAAACGGAACTGAAAGTTTAATCCCATTTGGGTTTTGGTACAACTATACTAAAAAGAAAAATTCATAGAACGGAAAGAGGGTGTCACATTTGTGACACCCTCTTTCTTTTGACTCATCTAAAAGAAAGAAATTTCAAAACTTTGTGAAGCTTCACTTTGTGGTTTTAGATCATTCATTCCCATTTTTTCTTCTAACTTTCCGGTACTGTTAACACTGTCAGCAATGCCCCACCAAGGCTCGATACAGACAAAACTGCCTTCTGCAGGATAAGGAGACCATACCCCCACATAAGGCGCATTCTCGACCGTTAACGCGACGCCATGGTCATTCTTAGTGTTATCAAGCATAACTGTTGTTTCTGGATCATGGAGTTCAAGAATAATCGCATCTTCTTTGAAGGTTTCATGCGTTAATGGTAGTGACTTCGTAAAATCAATTGGAAATGCATTATCGGCATCATTTAAAGGTGCTTTTAATGGGATTTGCGAATAACTTTGTTTAGGTGCCACACTTAATTTCACATCTTCGAAAGTTTGGTCTGCACCAAGATTAGTATTAAAGCCTGGATGACCGCCAACTGAGAACAGCAGATGATTTTCGGCATCCGGATTGTAAACTCGGTAAGTTTCATGCAATTCATGATCCTTCAAATCAAAGCTAACAACTAACTCAAATTCAAATGGATACATTTTATGCGTTTTATCATTATCAATAAGCTTTAACGTAGCATGTGTGTCACTACTGTCAACCACCTCAAACACAGAATCACGAGCGAATCCATGCTGATGCATTTCATAGCTTGTGCCCTTATATTCGTAGTGATCGTCCTTTAAGCGACCAACGATTGGAAACAGAATTGGTGCATGTCTCCCCCAAATTTTTTTATCAGCGCGCCAAATGTACTCCAAATCATTTTCTAAAGATCTGACACTGGTTAACTCAGCGCCTAGTTCATTAATTTCCACCTGTAAATACTCATTCTTCAATGTAACCATATATTCAAACCCCGTTTACTTTATAAAATATATTGACTAAGATCCTTATTACCAGCAATATCACCAATTTTTTCTTCAACATAATGTTCAGTGATGGTGATATCACCCATTTCCATGTCAGCACCCTCATACAAGATATCTTCCAACAATTTTTCCAAAATTGTATGCAGACGGCGAGCACCGATGTTTTCGGTTTCATGGTTAACATTATAAGCGATTTCGGCAATTTTGTTAATGGCCTCAATGGTAAACGTCAATTTGATGTTGTCAGTTCCGATTAAAGCAATATACTGTTTGACTAAGGCATTATTGGGTTCGGTCAAGATTTTAACAAAATCTTCTTTAGTTAAATCATTTAATTCCACTCGAATTGGAAAACGTCCTTGGAGTTCGGCAATTAAATCACTTGGCTTGGAATCTTGAAAAGCTCCTGAACCAATAAACAAAATATGATCTGTGTTGATAACCCCGTACTTTGTGTTAATTTGTGAACCTTCAACAATTGGTAAAATATCTCTTTGAACGCCCTCCCGAGAAACTTCTCCAGAATTTTGTTGAGATTTCGCGATAATTTTATCAATTTCGTCAATAAAGACAATTCCTGTATTCTCTGCTCGTTTAATTGCATCATGATTAAGGTCACCATGGTTCACTAACTTGTCAGATTCTTCTTGAACTAAAATTTCCCGTGCTTCAGAGACTGGCATGGTTCGCTGAATGTGTTTCTTAGGCAACATCTGACCCAATGATTCACCAAGATCAATACCCATTTGTCCCATCATGTTATTCATGCCAGGGGTTTGTTGAGGATCATCCATTGCAATGGTGACTTCCTTATTTTCAAGCAACCCACGTTTTAGCTGTTCAGAAACAGAAAGACGCTGGTCACGTACTTCATCAGATATTTCTTCTGGTTGAGAAGTTAAATCTTCAGGAGTTTCACCACGCTGCATTTTTTCGACCATACTCATCAAATTTTGAAAATCAACGCCATTTTGCTTTTGATTTGTGTTTTGTTTTACAGCAGGAACCAAAAGTTTGACAAGGCGATTGTCAGCTTGTTTTTCAGCTTCGACGCGCACGTCTTTAAACTGGCTTTTTCGTTCCATGCGAACAGAAACGTCTACTAGATCTCGGATCATTGACTCCACATCACGGCCAACATAGCCCACTTCTGTGAACTTTGAAGCCTCAACTTTTACAAATGGGGCATCAACAATCTTTGCTAAACGTCGCGCAATTTCTGTTTTTCCGACACCAGTTGGTCCAATCATTAATAAGTTTTTCGGCGTAATATCTGTTTGCATTTCCGGAGAAAGCTGTAATCGGCGATATCGATTACGTAGTGCGATCGAAACAGCCTTTTTTGCTGCGTTTTGACCAATGACATACTCGTTAAGTTGACTGACAATTTGTTTCGGTGTTTTATCAATTTCGGCCATTTTTAAGTCCTCCTAAAATGATTCAGAAATAACATGATGGTTAGTGAAAATATCAATATCACCAGCCACATTAATTGAGGTTTCTGCAATTTCACGTGCTGATAACTGACTTGCATGCTTTTTGAGTGCTTTGGCAGAAGCGAGAGCAAAATTACCACCAGAACCGATGGCCAGAATTCCTTCATCTGGTTCAATAACTTCGCCACTTCCCGAAACAAGGTACATTTCGTCTTTGTTCATGACAATCAGCATTGCTTCCAGTTTTTGAAGGTTTTGGTCACTGCGCCAAGCTTGAGCAAGTTCCACAGAAGCACGTTGCAAGTTTCCAGAATATTCTGAAAGCTTTTTTTCAAATTTATCTTCTAGGTTAAAAGCATCTGCCACACTGCCGGCAAAACCAACAACAACCTCATTGTTGAAAATGCGCCGAATCTTTTTAGCAGTACCTTTCATAATGTATTTTTCACCCATTGTGACCTGACCATCACCGGCCATAGCATTCGTTCCATTATTATGAACAGCAATAATTGTTGTTGCTTCAAATTTTACTGGCATTGTTTTTCTTCCTTTCACTATTCATGTGTTGCTCGGGGAAAGTATTTACGGTAATTACTTTGTAAATTATCCGGTGTCACATGTGTGTAGATTTGAGTCGTTGATAAACTACTATGACCCAAAAGTTCTTGAACCGTACGTAAATCTGCCCCGTTATTTAACAGCTGCGTGGCAAATGTATGCCGCAACATATGGGGATGAATATGACTGGTTAAACTGCTTTGTTTAATGATTTGATTTAAAACATATTCGATTCCAGTTGAAGTAATGGGATCGCCATAATGATTCACGAAAACAAAATCATGTTGCTTGTGATACTTGACCATAAGCGGTTGACGACAGTTTTCTTGATAGGCCTTGAGCGCATTAAAACAGTACTGACCAAACGGGACGTAGCGTTCTTTATCACCTTTACCACGAATTAACATCATTTTTAAAACAAAATCGACATTTTTCCACTTAAGATTGGCACATTCGCTAACCCGAATTCCAGTCCCATACAAGACCTCTAATAAAGCACTATTTCGTAATGCCAAAGGTGATTCCGATTTGGCCGCCTTAAATAAAGCATCCATTTCTTTTTGATAGAAGAAACGGGGTAACTGATCCTGATGCTTTTTTAGCTTAATACCTGCAAACGGATTGTTAGTGACTAAATCATTTTTAGCCAAGAAATTATAAAAGGAACGCAAACTCGATAATTTTCGTGAAATGGTTGTGCGACTGTACTTACGATCAAATAAATCAGTCATAAAAACATTTACATCTAGATGATCAATTTCTTTGAATGGTTTCATACCGCCATTGTGTTCTAAAAACGAGCAGAATTCTTCCAAATCACTGTGATATGCCTTGATTGTGTTCTGTGAATATTGGCGTTCAACACGTAAATATTCTAAGAACAATTTGATGTCATCTTGCGCCATAATAAAACCTCCGTACACTTGCCACTTTAGCAAAATACGGAGGAAAACTCAATAACAAACCCTGCCGAACACTTAGAGTTTGCTAAATATTTATTTTTGAACTGCTTCTTCATAGTCGCCATTAGGACAAACGATCTGCTTACCGCCCTTTACTTTCTTTTCAACTAAGAAATGACCATCTTTTGGACAGTCGCGTCCAATTGGTTTATCCCAAGAAACAAAGTCACAATCCGGATAACGAGAACAGCCATAGAAAATGCGTCCCCGCTTAGATTTTCGTTCAATGATTTGTCCCTTGTGGCATTTTGGACAAATAACACCGATTTCTTTAACAATTGCTTTTGTATTTCGACAGTCTGGAAATCGTGAGCAAGCAAAGAATTTACCGTAACGTCCCATCTTGACAACCATTGGTGAACCACAGACGTCACAATCAAATCCAGCTGGTTCATCTTTGATTTGAACAGACTCCATGTTTTCTTCAGCATGGGCAACTTCTTTAGAAAACGGCTTGTAAAATTCATCAACAACTTCAACCCAGTTTTCTTTACCTTCTTCAATACCATCAAGTTCACTTTCCAAATTTGCAGTAAACTTGATATTTACGATATCTGGGAAAAATTCAACAATAATCTTGTCAACAATTTCACCAAGCTCGGTTGGCTCAAAACGCCGCGCAACTAATTTTACATAATACCGCCGTTGAATTGTATCCAAGGTTGGTGCATAGGTTGAAGGACGACCAACACCGTTTTCTTCAAGCGCCTTAATTAAATTGGCTTCACTGTAACGAGCAGGTGGTTGCGTAAAATGTTGAGCAGGATCAGTTTTTGTTAATTTTACAGAGTCGCCTTCTTCTAAATCAGGAAGAATATTATCTTTATCGGTTGCATTTTTATAAATCGTGGTAAAACCAGCAAACTTAGTTTTTGAACCATTAGCTCTAAAATTAACCTGATTTTGTTCTAAAGAAACGGACATGGTGTCCATAATTTCTGGCGTCATCTGACTAGCCATGAATCGGGACCAAATTAAACTATAGAGTCTGAATTGATCTTTGGAGAGATAAGATTTTAAATCCTCCGGGGTGCGCTTAACTGACGAAGGACGAATAGCTTCATGGGCATCTTGGGCCCCTTCTGGCATTTTCCCTTTACGAGGCTTTGTAGCCGCGTACTCAGCCCCATATTTTTCATGAATCAAAACAGAAGCTTCATGCTTCGCAATTGAAGAAATTCGAGTAGAGTCAGTACGCATATAGGTAATGAGTCCCACTGTGCCCTCTTTACCTATATTGATTCCTTCATACAGTTGTTGTGCTGCCATCATTGTTTTTCGAGTTCTAAAATTCAAACGGCGGTTAGCCTCTTGTTGCATAGAGGAAGTTGTAAATGGTGGTGCTGGGAATCGCTTCCGTTCTTTTTTAGTTACTTTAGTGATTTCAAATGGTTGTTTTTTATCAATCTTTTCTAAAACTTTTTGAACAGCATCATTGTCAGCCAAAGCTAATTTCTTATTGTTTTCACCATAAAAAGAAGCCTTAAACTTCTGCTTTCCCTTTTGGAATTCACTATCAATTGTCCAATATTCTTCTGGTTTGAAAGCTTTAATTTCATTTTCACGTTGAATGATTAAATTCAAAGCAATCGATTGAACACGACCAGCACTCAGACCCTTTTTCACTTTCTTCCATAGCAAGGGACTAATGGAATAGCCAACTAATCGATCTAAAACACGACGAGCTTGTTGAGCGTCAACTAAACTCATGTCAATTGATCGTGGTTCCTTAAATGCGTTTTTTACGGCGTCTTTTGTAATTTCATTAAAGACCACCCGGTTCTTATCTTTAGTATCCAATCCTAATAAATAGGATAGATGCCAAGCAATTGCCTCTCCTTCACGGTCAGGATCAGAAGCCAAATAAACTTTTTTTGCTTTTTTTGCTTCTGAACGCAAATTTTTGATCACGTCGCCTTTTCCGCGAATTGAAATGTAATGGGGCTCAAAGTCATTTTCAACATCGACACCCATTTTGCTTTTTGGTAAATCACGAATATGGCCTAAACTTGCGATAACTTTGTAGGTTCGACCTAAATATTTTTCAATCGTCTTTGCTTTTGAAGGAGATTCCACAATGACGAGTTTCTTTTTGGTTTTTGTAGCCATAACCAAACTCCTTTAACCTGATGTAGTTTGAAACTCTAAACGTTGCTAATTCCTAGTAATCGTATTTCATATTCTGTAATCTGTCAAATTAAACTCTTCTATTATATGCCCAGAATTTAGAACAGGTTTTGCTCCAGCAACGATTAATTCATTACAACCTACCGAAAGAACATCATCAATTTTGCCTGGAACCGCGAGCACATTTCGATTGTTCTGCAAGGCCAGGTTAGCCGTAATCAAGCTACCACTTCGCTGTTTGGCTTGAATAACGCATAATGTTTCGCAAAGGCCAGCGATAATTCGATTGCGTTCCACAAAGTGGTGTCTTTGCGGACCAGAGTCTAGTGGATACTCAGATAAAATTAATTGATTATTGGCCATATATTTTTGAAGTTTTATATTTTTCCTGGGGTAATAACGATTTAAACCCGTCCCAATAACACCAATTGTGTAACCGTGCTGGCGAAGAGTTTCTTTGTGTGACAAAGCATCAATACCATCAGCCAAACCGCTGATAACGGCAATATTTTGTTTGATGACATCTGGCAAAAGGATGTTTAAACTTTCCACACCATAACGATCAGCCAATCGAGCCCCCACGACACCTAATAATGGGAAGCGCAAAAGCTCCAATGTTCCCTGGTAGAAGAGAATCACTGGAGCCATATAAGATTCTTTTAATTGAATGGGATAATTATCGTCGCAAATTGCCAATATCTTGGTTTCAGTAAGATGCCGATTTATAGAATCTTGCAAACGATTTGAATTAAAATCGTTCATAAATTGCATGTGGTTTTGCTTACTAACAAATCCTAGTGCTGTGATATCGGTAGCCGATAATTCACAATTTTGGTCATTTTTATGATATAAATGCCACCAATTCCAAAACTTTGTTTCCCCATGACAGCCAATCCCTTTACATAAATGTAACTTTAATAAAAAATGCTTAATTTGCATATTTTTCACCTCACAGAAAAAGATACGCAAATAAATTAGTTTTTTATGAATTGATTCACTGGTGCAAAAGTTAATCGGTGAATAGGTGTCGTCCCGAAAGTTTGCAGTCCCTGAAGATGTTTTGCAGTCCCATAACCCATATTATCGGCAAAATCATATCCTGGATAAAGGTGGTCATAAATAGCCATCAAATGATCTCGATAGACTTTAGCTACAATACTTGCTGCCGCAATGGTAGCACTTTTGGCATCTCCTTTAAACATTCGTTGTTTAGGAATATCAACCGGAACATCAACTGCATCTACTAAAAGTTTATCCGGGGAGATGGATAAGCCCAACACAGCTTTTTTCATTGCTTGCCGAGTAGCTTGTAAAATATTAATTTGGTCAATGACACTTGGTGAAGAAACGCCAATCGAGACGGCGAGTGCTTGTTCAATAATTTGTGGGTAAAGCCGTTCCCTAGTATGTCGAGATAATTGTTTGGAATCATTTACTTCAATTACTGAAAAATCGTGTGGCAAAATCACGGCGGCAGTAATAACCGGTCCAGCAAGGCATCCCCGGCCAACTTCGTCTATACCAGCAACAAAATTCAATCCCTGACTCCAAGCCTCTTTTTCAAGCGCTAACCGTTGTTGAAATTGGGCAACTAAAAGTTGATGTTGTTGAATTTTCTTGTAAGTCTGTTTTAATAATTTTTGAACACCAACTCGACGATCATCTTTGTAAAGAATAAGCAGGGGATCATTTTCTTGACTGATTGCAGCCAGTTGATTTTTAATGCCTTTAATTGTTAGTTGTTTTTCCATTTGCGAGATCCTCAACCCGTTCTAAAGTAAAACGGCCTAATTTTCCTTTACGTGCATCTAGCATGATGCGGTTACTTGCCCGGTCATAATCTTCGCCCATTCCAAGAAACTTTGTGATTTTAAGTAACAAATCAGGAGTAGCTAGCTCCAAATCTTGATCAGTGAGTTTATAACGATCTTTCAACATTTTGGCATAATAAGTTTTAAAAACTTCAAGGCCAAATAAAGCGACATCATCGCTGGCATAAAGACTTTCCTTAATTGCTCCTGTGAATGCCAAGCGCTTGCCTACACTTTGATCCTCAAACTTAGGCCATAAAATTCCTGGTGTATCTAAAAGTGCCAATCCATTTTTTGATTTAAGCCACTGTTGATTCTTGGTTACTCCAGGGCGATCGGCAGTTTTAGCAATTTTTTTATTCACCAAATGGTTGAGTAAGGTTGACTTTCCTACGTTAGGAATGCCCACGCAAACAGCCCGAATTGTCTGTTGTTGTAAACCACGATCGGTTTGATTCTTTAATTGTCGTGCTAAGATCTCTTGCGCGGGTTTTTGAATATTTCTTTCAATTGTTCGCACCCGTGAATCCACTGCAATTGCCTGCTGTCCCTGTTCATGATAGTAGTCTAACCATTGCTTAGTCACTAGAGGATCAGCCAAATCACTTTTAGTCAAAATCAATAAATGAGGTTTTTGTTGAATAATTTCTTTAACCTTTGGATTTCTTGAAGATTCGGGAAGTCGGGCATCAACCAATTCAAAAATAATATCAACCAGATGTAATTTTTCCTGAATTTCTCGAATTGCTTTGGCCATATGGCCTGGAAACCATTGTATGTTTGCCATTATATTCTCCGTTATTTCTTTACTTGTCTAAAATACTTTCAGCCTTTTTTAAGGCATTATCATTCTTAGCAACTTTACTTTGAACTTTGGTTTCAATACTTAAAACAGTTTTTTCATTGGCTTTTCCAGTTACTTTTAAGTTTTCCTTCTTTTGATATGCCTGAACAGCATTTTCCGTTGATGAACCAAAGTATCCATTAACTTTACCATTAAAGTAACCAAGCGCTTTTAATTCTTTTTGTAATGTCTTGATTTCACTAGAAACGTCTCCGTTTTTATAAGTTTTCTTTGTATTGATCAACTGAAGGTAAGCGTATTTTGGATAATCTGCCTTATAAGTTGGCGTTAATCCCTTTTTATTAATCCAATCCCCATTTGGTGTTAACCATTTGGCAATTGTAATCTTCATTTCACTCTTGTCTTTGAAGTCGCTAACTGTTTGAACGGTTCCCTTTCCATACGATTGTGTCCCAATTAGAGGTGCATCTGCTGATTGGTGAAGTGCGCCGGCAAATATTTCCGCGGCACTAGCACTTCCGCCATTCATTAGGACAGCGACTGGTTTAGTCACCTTGTAGCCACCATCATATTTCTTCCCAGCTTTATAAACTTGTTGCTGACCATTTTTGGTCTGTACGCGCATGATAATTTTGCCATTTTTTAGAAACATGGATGACATCTTTAAAGCTTGGTCCATTAAACCGCCGGGATTGTCCCTCACGTCCAATACATATGAAGTGACACCCTTCTTATCTAGTCGCTTCAACGCCTTCTTTAGCTCGGCCGCAGTGCGCTCTGACACGGAGGTGATCTGAATGTACCCAATTTTTTTATTAATAACCTTTGAATTGACCGTACTTACTGGAATTTTTGCCCTTGTCAGCGTTTGTTTAAAACTCTTCCCAGCCCGTTTAATTGTCAGTGTAACTTTAGTCCCAATCTTGCCACGCATCAGTTTCACGGCATCCGTGACTGATTTTCCGGCAAGTGATTTACCATTAACCGCTGTAATTAAATCGCCTGGTTGTAAACCGACCTTTTTAGCTGGCGTTCCTTTGATTGGTGAAATAATTTTTATATACTGATCTGACTTCTGCACTTCTGCGCCAATTCCTGAAAAACTTGACGAAATCTGATCGTTTAGACTGGATGCTTCCGTTTTATCCATATACTCGGAGAATGGATCATCAAGTGACGAAATCATCCCTTTTATAGCACCATTTGTGACCTTCTTTGCACTCACAGATTTATAATAATTACCTTCTATAGTTTCATAAACTGCTTGAATTTTTTGCATTGACGCAGTGGTTGTTTGCGCCTGAGAAACTAAGGTTCTAGTCTGAAAGTATGCAACCCCATAAGCGAGGGCGCCACCAACGACTAAGGCAACTAAAATGGACCAAACTAGAGTAGATCGTTTCACTGTTTTGGATTGTTTTTTATTCATTTGAAAGCTTCCCGTCTATTAATGATTATTTAGGTCTAAATATTTTTGCCAGGCATCATCAAAAACGGTCATGGAAGGTAAATAATTCCCATTTAGCTCTAAATATTTTGAAATTTCGTTAAAGTTTGTTGATTGTTTTGGAAATGATTGATCAAAAAATGCATTATTAGCAAACTCGGCGATTGGTTCGTAACTTTCTGGATTCCTCTGAGTCATTAAAAATTGATAAAATGTTTTACTCATAATTAAGCCTCTAATTTGATTGTTTAGGGATATTTACTGAAAATACAAATTTATTGTTCTGAATGTCTAATTTTTTAGCTTTAAAATAAACACCATTGGTTGTCTTAATCTTCTGTAAATTTAAAGTGATCTTTGTCCCGCTCATCGTAATCCACTTTGGGAGTTTATAATTTGAACCAATATACGCAAGAACCATTTTTGGGGAGATACTTAAAGCACCAACTGACAAGTGTTTAGCTGTTAAAACTATGTTTCCTGCATTGGTAACTTGAGGTGTTAATGATAAAGCATAGTTTACGTCGCTCCCTAATACTTTTACTTTGCCAATTAAAAGGACTTGTTTATTGACTTTCAATTGATAGGTGAAACTTTTATTCGTTTGGTATGGCTTTAAATACGCCGCCATCAACGCATTCAATTGTTTTTTGTTGAGATTAACATCAAATGAAGCTGCTGCTGTCTGAGTTGCTGTATTTTTGGTTTCTGGGACAGGAGTATTGGCAATTCTCGTCCTAAAAAAGATTCCAAAGGCAACTAGGCAAGCCAATAAAATAATAAATGCCCATTTCCATAAATTGGGACGTTTTTTTGTAAGTTGATTAGGTTTTTGCATTTTTTTCAGTCCTTATAGAGCCATTGCTCATGAGTTTTCATACTTCTTAATAATAGTCTGGTCATTTGGTCGTAACCTTTAGGATTAGGATGGAAATGATCGCTACTGGAAAGGTAAATATTCTTTTCTTTTGTATTTTCAAGATTTTTTTCAATTTTACTAATTTGCATTTCGTTAATTGATTTTGCAGTTGAACTTTGTTTCAATTCTGAAAGTGCCTTGGTGCTTTGATACTGTCCTTGCGATAACAATTTGTTTACCGAAATAAAGTATGCAGAATTTGATTGTGAAACCGCAGCTTTAGTGGTTTCATCAAAATTAGTCACTGCGCGATTAATCTGTGTGATGTTAGGAAAATAAACAAAAAACGGATTATAAATTCCAAAAACATAAATTGGTGCAGAATGATTATAACGCCTAATTTGTTTTAACAGATCCTGGACTTGCGTTGCATATTTGATATTAAGGCGCTCCAACGAAAGCGTGAACTTGCCTTCGGAGGCAGTTGAGTATTTTTGTAGAGCTTGAAACAGATCATTTCCGCCGACAGTTACCGTAATTGCATCTGAATTTTTAAGTGATTTCTGCAATTTTGTGTTTTGCTTAACCCGTTTTAAAATTTGATCGCTCCGTTCACCCGAAATCCCATAGTTTGAAACAGAGGCTTTCAAATGATAGGTTGACTTAAGATCTTTTTTCAAACGTTTGGTATACCCACCCTTATTTTTGGTATCTCCAACACCATAAGTGAGCGAGTCACCAACTGCGGTTATGTTAACATGTTTTTTTTGAACTTTTGTGACTTTGTGGACTGTTCTAGTAGGGGTTGAAGATTGGTTATTTGTAGAATTTTTTGGAAAATAATAATTTAATCCAAGCACAACCATCGCCACGATCACCGCAAAAACGATAAGCATAATTACCCAGTCGATGAATTTTTTCATTAAATTTACTCCCTGATTCCTAAAATTCTTGACTTATATAAACACGGGACAAATGGTAGTTTTTTAAATTTCTACCAGTTGTCCCGCTAATTTTGATAACACCTAATCACCAGTATAATACATTAAAGCAAAGGCGCCTGGACCACCATGAGTTGCAATAATTGGAACGGTTTCCCGAACCAAAATATTGATATCAGGAAACATTTCATGAATTTTTGCTTTGATTGGTGCAATTGTTTTTAAAGCGCCAACATGAGAAATACCAATTGATTTAATGTTTGGTGATTTCGCCATTTTTTCATAAACATCATCGAAGAAATGACTGATTGTTTTCATACCACGGCCTTTAGCCACAACTTTGAGTTCACCACCAGTTACCTGTAACACAATCTTTATGTTTAACAGACCACTAATCATCCCGGTCATTCGGTTAATTCGACCACCCTTAACCAAATTATCAAGTGTCATGACACCCATAAATAATTTAGTATGATCTCGAATATCCTCAGCAGCTTTTAAAATTTCATCGCGACTTTTTCCTTGTTGAGCTAGCTTAGCAGCCTCGATTACTTGAAAAGCAAGTGCTCGATCGGTTGTTTGACTATCCACTACCGTGACATCTGCTTTAGAAAGTTGTGCCGCTTGTTCAGCTGCATGGACCGTACCGCTGATAGCTTCTAACATATTGAAACAAATAATCTGGCTACCATCTTCGCCCAACTTATCAAAGACTTCCACAAACTTACCAATTGGTGGTTGGCTAGTTTTAGGTAGTGCTTTTGAAGTTTGCATTTTGTTTAAGAATTCTTCGTTTGTAATCGTTTCGCGTTCAACATAGATTGTATCATCAATCATAACGGTCAAGGGTACAATTGTGATGTTGTAATCGGCAACCTCTTGATCAGTTACACCACATGATGAATCGGTCACAATTTTGATTTTTGACATTGAAGTTCACTCTTTCTACACAGATATAGTTATGAATTGATTATAACAGAGAATTCTCATATTTTCATTATTCGTTGGTACCATTAGGTTCAATTCGCTTATAAATTTCAAAAACATGCGGAATTGGCATCGTTTGGGGACCCTGGCCAGGAATAGATTGCATAAGTTGCCACTGAGAATAATCAATTGGAATCATCTGTGTATCACCTTCAAAGTCCTGTTCAATCCGGGTGCGGTAGAGCATTTGAACGTATGGATATAGTTGCTGATAAATCTCTTTTCCGCCGATTACAAAAACCAACTCATCATTAGAATTATAGGTTTTTAATAAATCAGTAATTGAATGAGACACTTTTAGTTCTTCCGTCTCTTCTAGAGTGGTTTTGCGTGTTAATACAACATTTAAACGATGCGGTAGTGGTTTTGCTCCAAAAGACTCAAACGTTTTGCGCCCCATGATTACTGTATGCCCTGTCGTTATTTTCTTAAAATACTGAGTATCATCCGGGATGCGCCAAGGAAGTTTATTTTGTTTGCCAATAACGCCATTTTGAGACTCGGCCCAAATAAATGCTAACATTTAATCAACTCCCTTGTTTATACAGCGACAGGCGCCTTAATTGCAGGATAAGGATCATAGCCTTCTAGGCGAATATCCTTCACATTGTAGTCAAAGATACTTTTTGCCTGACTATCAATAATCAGTTTTGGGGCTGGCCTTGGTGTTCTAGAAAGTTGAGTTTTGACTTGTTCAACATGGTTACTGTAAATATGAGCATCACCTAAAGTATGAATAAACTCCCCTGGCTGTAAGCCCGTTTCTTTGGCAATCAAACAGGTTAATAAGGCATAACTCGCAATGTTAAACGGCACACCGAGAAAGATATCACCGCTTCGTTGATAAAGTTGACAACTTAACTTGCCTTCAGAAACATAAAACTGAAACATAGTATGGCAAGGTGGCAATGCCATTGAAGGAATATCTTCAGGATTCCAAGCCGAAACGATCATGCGTCGTGAATCTGGATTAGTTTTAATCGTTTGAATGACGTCACTAATTTGGTCGATACTGTCACCGGTAGAAGTTTTCCAAGCACGCCACTGACTTCCGTAAACGTTACCCAGATCACCAAATCGAGCTGAAAAAGCATCATCCGTTAAGATTTTATTGTCAAAAATCTTTTTCTGTTCCTGATAAGTTTTTGCAAAATCTGCATCCTTCAATGACCGGCGACCAAAATCTGTCATATCTGGACCAGTATAAACGTCACTTTGTACCCACTTTTTAAAGGCCCATTCATCCCAAATATGATTGTGATGCTGGAGGAGATACCGAATATTAGTATCGCCACGTAAAAACCACATTAATTCGCTTTTAATCAATCCAAAAGGTACTTTTTTTGTGGTTAACAAAGGAAATCCTTCTGCTAAATTAAAGCGCATTTGATAGCCAAATGTACTGTAGGTGCCAGTTCCGGTCCGGTCATTTTTGTAATTACCATTTTTCAAAACATAGGCTGCTAAGTCTAAATAAGCTTGTTCTAACATTTTGAAACCTCCTTGTGATCAATCATCTACATATTGACTTAAATATTCCCAGCGATTCATCTTTTTATCAATTTTTACATCTAATTCATCAATCTTTTTTTGAAGATCGGCTAGTTTTCCATAGTCGTCAGAATTATCATTCATCTGGTTTTGAAGGTCCGCCTTCTTATTTTCCAAACCATCAATGTCAGACTCAATTGTTTGCCACTCTAACTGTTCGGCATAGGTTAATTTTATTTTTTTCTGGTGATCAGTTGGCTCGGCCTTTGATTCAACCTTTTTTCCGTCAGTAACAGTCGGTGTTTCTGGTTGATCCTGTTGTTGTAGATAATCAGTAAAGCGTCCGGTAAAGCGATTGATTTTTCCTTGACCTTCAAATATTAATAAATGTTCGGCTACCTTATTCAAAAAGTAACGATCATGAGAAACTGTAATGACAGTGCCTCGAAAATGCGTTAAGTAATCTTCCAATACGGTTAACGTACCAATATCTAAATCATTTGTAGGTTCGTCTAACAATAAGACATTTGGCTGCTGCATTAAAATTTTCAATAAGTATAAGCGCCGTTTTTCACCACCCGATAACTTTCTAATCAAAGTCCCATGCATAGATCTTGGAAACAGAAACTGTTCTAATAAGTTGGTAACACTAATATGTTCACCGTTCGCATTCAAAACACCTGAACCAACATCACTAAGATAGCTAATGATACGTTTATCTTCTGGGATTGGTTCAATCTTTTGCGTGTAGTACCCTAGTTTAACTGTTTCGCCAATATCAATAATGCCATCGTCTATCGGTTGTAACTGCGCAATAACATTTAATAATGTGGACTTTCCCGTTCCGTTATTACCAGTAATTCCGACGCGCTCATCTGCTTGAATGAGTTCAGAAAAATCCTTTAATATGATGTGAGAACCTAAATTTAGAGACGCATGTTTAAACTCGATTACCTTTTTACCCAAACGTTGTTGTCCCAGTTGAACGGCAATATTATCCGCTGATTGCTCGGGTGCATTTACGGAACTGCTAAGGGTTTCAAACCGGTTAATTCGCGCTTGTTGCTTAGTACCGCGAGCTTGCGGTCCCCGTCGCATCCAAGCCAATTCCTGTTTATAAAGCCGTCTTTCTTTTTGTGATTGAACAGCTTCTTGTTCTTCTTGTTCAGCTTTTTTAGCAACGTAAGCTTGATAGTTGCCCGGATACTGACGGAGATTTCCAAAAGAAAGCTCCCAAATTTGATTAGCAACTCGATCCAGAAAATAACGATCATGCGTCACAATTAATAGTGCACCCTTATAAGATGTCAGGTATTGTTCTAGCCAGGCGATAGAATCGAAATCCAAATGATTCGTTGGTTCGTCCAGCATGAGGAGGTCAGGTGCTTGAATTAAGGTTTGAGCCAAATCAACTCTTTTTTGTTGACCTCCAGATAATGTACCAATTTTTTGATTAAGATCCATGATGTGAAGCTGGGTTAGAATAGTTTTAACGTCACTTTCAGCAGTCCACGCATCCTCTTGGTTCATGCGCTGTTCGGCAGATTCAAATTGCCGTTGGTTTTCAGCATCTTCGGGATCTTGGGAATATTTAGCCAAAGCTTGTTCATAAAAACGAATCGTTTTAAAAACGGTCTGTGAACCCGCAAAAACAGCATCGATAATTGTCAGGCTTTCATCTAACGCGGGTGTTTGGCGTAAATAACCGATTGTATAATTTTTGGGTGTTTCAATTTGACCAGAGTCTTGTGGATCAATATTGGCAAGGACGTTTAAAAGACTAGTTTTTCCTGTTCCATTCGTTCCGATTAAACCGATCCGGTCTTGTTCGTTAATCAAAAAATTTATTTTATTAAAAAGAGTTTTTGTGCCATACGTTTCAGTTAAATCTTCTGCTTTTAAAGTTTGCATAATTTGTCATCTTTCTAGTTTTTAGAAGCAATTCGCTTTGCTTCTAAAAGTAATTCTGATTTGCTGTTTTTAACCTTGCCTGTTAACACGTCATTTAATAATTTGGCCAGAATCTTTCCTAATTTGGGGCCAGGCGTGGTAATTCTTCTCTGAAGGAGATCCCCTCCATTGAGCCGTAATTCATGGCTATCCTTAATAGGTAAGGCCTCATACCGAGCCAAAAGTTCGCTCGTATTGACGGGAACTGAAATGGCATTTAATACTGCCATAGCATCCGTTAAAACCGTTTTACCAGTTTGAAAAAGAATTTTTTCTGAAACTGTTCCTTGATCAATAGCTTCAAATAATTTTAAGCCATTATTGACTGCCGCAATTAATTCGTTAGAGGTTTTCCAAGCCTTTAAAAAACTGTGACTTTTGACCGCCGATAGTTTTAAGGACCGACACAGAAGTAACCAAACTTGAGTTTCGTTGATTAGTCGCACATCGGGGTGTAAGTTCAATAATTCAGATAGTGCCTTTGATTGACCCTGCAATTGTGGACAATACGCATATAAGCCGGTGTCAATGAAATAGTGAATGCCCTTCACCGGATTTTGGCCCATCATCATTTTTTCAAACTCAACCAGAATCCGTTCCACCGCAATTTTTTCTAACAATTCTGCATGATGTTTAATCGCAGTTTCTGTTGTAGCTTCAATGGCAAAATCCAGTTTGCTAGCAAAACGAATCGCGCGCATCATGCGTAAAGCATCTTCATGAAATCGTTCTTCCGGTTTGCCTACTGCTCGAAGAATGTGGTCTTGAAGATCTTGCAAACCATTAAAAAGGTCCACGACCGTTCCGTCTTCCTTAAGTGCTAAAGCATTGACAGTGAAATCCCGTCGTTTCAGATCCTCTGTTAAAGAGCGCACAAAAGTAACTTTATCAGGTCTTCGAAAATCCTGATAACCACTTTCGGTTCGAAAAGTGGTTACCTCATACTGATTGGATCCACTTAAAATCATGACCGTTCCATGCTTAATTCCTGTATCAACTGTCCGGGGAAACAATGCTTTAACTTCTGATGGATAAGCACTAGTCGCGATATCCACATCATGAATTTCATCGTTCAAAATTGTGTCGCGCACACTGCCACCCACAAAGTAGGCTTCATATCCAGCATTTTCAATTGTTTGCAAAATGGGACGTGCAGTAAGAAATTCAATCGGTAATTTTTTTATTTGCATACAAAGTTCGCCAACCTAAGTTTAAATATTTCGAGATAATGTTATCAGATTTAATCTTAACAGAAACCAGGTTTTTTTAAAATGGATACGGCCGGTTCGTCTGACGAATATGTTATGATATTGAAGTGAAGTAGGTGAAAAACATGATAAAAAAAGAACCCATTCGATTTAAGGATTTATTCATGATTATGTTAGGATGCTGTCTATATGGTTTAGGTTTAGCAGCGGTTAACATTCCCAACCATTTAGCTGAAGGTGGCGCTACTGGAATCACTTTGATTTTTCGTGCCCTTTTTCATATTGATCCGGCGTATACAACGATTTTAATTAATATTCCGCTTCTCGTTATTGGTTATCGTTTTTTAGGCAAACGTGCTCTGTACTACACAATTTTCGGGACTTTAATGTTATCTATGTGGTTGTGGATTTGGCAAAGGGTCCCCATAAACATTGATATTAGCCATGACATGTTTATTGCTGGAATTCTTGCCGGGCTTGCTGGTGGCTTTGGGAGTGGACTTGTCTATCGGTTTGGTGGTACAACTGGAGGAACAGACGTAATTGCTCGTATTATCGAGCAAAAACGTGGAATTCCAATGGGACAAACCTTATTTGCATTAGATGCGGTGGTTTTAACGATTTCACTTTGCTACATTGATATCCGTCAAATGATGTATACTCTGTTGGCAGCATTTGTATTCTCTCGAATTGTGACCTTCACGCAAGTTGGTTCATATGCAGCGCGGGGAATTTTGGTCATTAGCGAAAGTTACCAACTGATCGCTGATCAATTAATGATTGAACTGCAGCGGGGTGCAAGTTTTGTTCATGTTCAGGGTGCTTATTCAAAAGATGAGAAAAAGATGGTTTTTTGTGTCCTCTCACCAAATGAATTGAGTGAAGCCAAACGAATTGTTGATAAAATTGATCCACACGCTTTTATTTCAGTTATTGATGTTCATGAAGTTATTGGTGAGGGCTTTACTTATGATTCGCCAACTGGCCAAAAAGTTAACTAATTTTGTTAAAAAATAAAATGTCACATGTTTATCATCGTTTGAATGATAAACATGTGACATTTTTGATTGTTCTAAAATACTTTAACATCACTAAAAATTGTGGGTAAATCATTAAAATTATAGGTTTCAAGTTGCTTAATCTCATTTTCGCCATTAAAGAAAGCTGTGTAACTTCTAGAAAGCATAAGATTTAATTCTTGATCATGCGCAAACTGAACCATAATAACAGGAATATTAGCATCAAACGCAGCGCCAATTTCAAAAATTGTCCCGCTATCCGGTTGGTTAATGCCATCTGTATCCAGTTTGTAATCTAAAATGGCAACCACAGCAGTTGCGCGATGAACCTGGCGCATATCACTATTAAAAACTCCCGTTTGCCAACGAAAAGAACCAAATTCTTCACTTTCCATTTGGTGTTCCATTGGAATGAAAATATTCTTGGTATCTAAGGTAGGATTCTTAGCCAATAAATTTTGCACGGTCCGAACATGTTCCTTTTGCTTAGGACTAAAAAATGGTGCGGCAAGATAAATTTGATTACTCATTTAAAATTCTCCTGTTCTCAATTGTTTTGATTCCAAACAAAATGATTAGTTGACACGTTCTTAAAACCATTTTGCATTAAAATTGTTGATAATTGGCGACTTTTCGTATCACATTGCAAAGAACCTTTGCTTAGCTTTTTCACAATAGTTATTAATGTGTCAGAAATACCAAGTCCCTTTTGGGTAGGATCAATTAGAAGATCTAGAATCTGATTTTGATCAAATATGACAACACCATAGATAGTGCGCTCGTTAAAACTTGTCACAATTCGCATATCGTATTTTTTGGCTAGCACATTTTTAAAATGCTCAACCTGGTCATCAAAACTGGCGTTATCAAGACTCCCGAAAATTCTTTGATTGACTTTTCGCATAACCGTAACTGTTTTTTTTGCAAATTTTGGCGAATAACTTTTAATTTTGTATTGTTCAGCACTCATTACTTTTCCTCGATCTTGACTTTTATAAAATTTAAACACGAATTCTATCTTATCACAAAATGATTAAGAATCTCAAAATCCGTTAGTTTCGTAATCTTCTAACATCAGACTAAATTCTGAATCGTCAGGAACTAGGTTCAAATAGGCTTTCAAACTTTTTATCGCCCAATCAGTGTTCCCAATTTGTCTAAAGAAATAAACGGCCGCATGTAAGAAATCTGCATTATTTGTGAAAAACGGAAATGCATTTTGATAGGCTTCTTTAGCTTCAGGAAAGTGTTCGAGTTTTTCATCAGAAACAGCAATATTCCAGTATATTTGTGGATCCAAATCATTTTCTTCAATGTATGGTTGCAATAAATCATAGTTATCCTGATAGCGCTGCTGAGAAATATACAGGTTACTTAATTGCACAACTGTCCGCATTTGTTCGGGATTAATTTTCAAGGCCTTTTTTAAATAACTTTCAACATCATCGTATTTTTGGAGTTGATTAGCCAGTTCCGCCGCTTGTGAGAATAAATCTTCGTTAAATTCATCAAAACCAATTCCCTCTTGCGCTGTTTTATAAGCCGCTTCAATATCACCATTTTTTTCTTGAGCCGTTGCTAAAATTGAATATAAGGACACGTAGTCTGGATTCGTTTCCCGCAGTTGGGTTAATAAATCGATTGCATTTGTGTAATCCTTTAGTTGCAAGTAAACAAATCCTTGCTGGAATAAAATATCGGGTGTTTTATTTACAGTTTTAATTTGTTCAAAGTAAGCCATACTAGTTTCGAATTTTCCCATCCCGGCATAGGCAGTCGCTAAGCGTGCCACCAAATCGACAGAAGAAAGGGTTAAAATGCCCCGCTTAATTAAAGTTAAATAATAATCGGCCGCTTTTTTATAATTTTGCATCATATTATAAAATTCACCTAGTGCAAATAACACTACTTGTTCATCAGGTGCAATTCTTTCGGCCTCTAACAGCTTTTGTTCACTTACTTCGTATAATTCCTCAGTTTGATAGAGATCGGCTGCTACGAGCAAGGATTGAAGATAAGCATCAGAGTCAGGCTTGACGGTGGCCAAATGTTGTAAAGCTTCATCTGTGTGACCTTGGCCAATTTCAATGTCCGCCAGATTAACTTGCAAAGAGTCTTCATCAGGATATTTTTCTAAGAGTTTTTCATATATTCGTTTGGCCTTGTTATCAAAGCCAAGCCCATAAAGTTCTTCAGCAAAACTGTTCAGAGTGTCATCATCATCTTTTCGAAGGGCCCAAGCATATAACCGGTTGGCTTCCTTAATGTCACCGTCTTCAATTTTTTGTAACGCTTGTTCTGAATAACTCATGTTGTCCACCTTTCATCAAAAAATAGTATCTCTATACTAAGTGTTTTGAATTTAAAAATCCAGCATAACAGTTGTTATGCCGGATCTCAAATGGAAAATTTGAAAGACTATTTAACTGCATCCTTCAATGCTTTTCCTGGTTTAAATGCAGGTACCTTGCTAGCCGGAATTTGAATTTCCTTACCAGTTTGAGGGTTACGTCCCTTACGTGCAGCACGTTGACGTACTTCAAAGTTACCGAAACCGATCAATTGAACCTTCTCACCTTTTGCTAAAGTGGATTGAACTGAGCCAAATACAGCATCTACAGCTGCGGCAGCATCCTTTTTAGTTAAACCAGTTTTTGATGCAACATCATCTACTAATTGAGCTTTGTTTGCCATGTGATTCACCTCCTAGGAAAAATTGAGTTGATGACTTAATCATCAACTTTATCAATCTTGAGTGGTCCAAGATTGACGAAACAATAACCCTGAACGGTATTATTTCAATTTCAAAGATATCACAGGAAGACTGTTATGACAAGGCTTTTCATCTTAATTATCAAAAAAATAAGCGTTTTCTTTAAAAAACAAGCAAATCATTGACAATTACTTACGATGACGCTCAATTAAGTGAATTGGTGTTCCAGAAAAATCAAACACTTCCCGAATCCGATTTTCCAAAAATCTTTCGTATGAAAAGTGCATCATATCTGGGTCATTCACAAAGATGACAAAGGTCGGCGGCTCTGTACTTACCTGTGTGCCGTAATAGACACGAAGCCGTTTGCCATTATCACTTGGTGTTGGATTAATAGCAATCGCATCCATAAGCACATCATTAAGTGTTGATGATTGCACACGGCGCCGATGGTTCTCATCAACTCGTTTAATTAATTCTGGTAACTGACCTAGTCGTTGTTTAGTAACGGCAGAAACGAAGATAATTGGTGCGTAGCTTAAGTAAGCAAATTGATCACGAATTCCAGCTTCAAATTCATGAAGCGTATGATTATCCTTTTTTAAAGTATCCCATTTGTTAACAACGATGATGATTCCCCGACCGGCCTCATGCGCATAACCGGCAATTCGTTTGTCTTGTTCGCGAATTCCTTCTTCAGCATTTAGAACTACTAACACCACATTACTGTTATCAATAGCTTTCATTGCACGCATGACACTATATCTTTCAGTATTTTCGTAAACTTTACCCTTTTTTCGCATACCAGCGGTGTCAACCATGGTAAAGTCGTTTCCTTCAGGCGTTGTAAACTTCGTATCAATTGCGTCACGAGTCGTGCCTGCAATATCAGATACGATGACCCGGTCTTCCCCTAACAATGCATTGACAATAGACGATTTCCCCACATTAGGACGGCCAATTAAACTAAAACGGATGGAGTCATCTTTTTCATCAGTATCTGAATCAGGAAATTCTTTAACGATAGCATCCAATAAGTCACCTAAACCAAGACCATGACTCCCAGAAATTGGATAGGGATCACCAAATCCTAGACTATAGAAGTCATAAATTTCTTGACGTAACTCCGCATTATCCACTTTATTAACAGCTAGAATAACAGGTTTATCGGCTTTATATAAAATACGAGCTACTTTTTCGTCAGCATCAGTAATGCCCTCTTTAACGCTTACAAGAAAAACGATGACATCAGCCTCATCGATTGCAATCTCTGCTTGGTCTTGAATTTGATTCACAAATGGTTCATCGCTAATATCGATACCACCAGTATCAATCACACTGAATTCATGTCCGACCCATTCACTATGTGCGTAAATACGGTCACGAGTTACACCAGGAGTGTCTTCAACGATCGAAATACGATCTCCCACTACCCGGTTAAAAATTGTTGATTTTCCCACATTGGGACGGCCAACAATGGCAACAATAGGATTTGCCATAGTAGAACCTCACTTTCTAGTTTATAAAAAAGGCTGTGAAATAATCACAGCCCCAGTAATTGTTATTTTAAATTACTTTTCGTCATTATCCTGGCTACCTTTAAGTTCATTACCAATTAAATCGCCTAATGTAAATCCAGTACTTTCCTCAGGTGCATCGTTCTTGTAGTTATTAGCTGCAGGACGGCTGCTGCGAGAATTACGTTGTTTAGGTTCTGACTTAGGTGCTTCTTCCAAAGCTTTGATTGAGAGTGCCAATCGATGAGCATCTGGATGAACTTCCAAAACCTTAACCTTGATCTTGTCACCAGTCTTTAAGACATCACTAGGACTATCAATGTGTTTGTGAGAGATTTGTGAAATGTGAACTAATCCTTCAACACCAGGGAATACTTCAACAAAAGCACCGAAATCAGTCAAACGTTTAACAGTACCATCCAAAACAGAACCAGCAGCTGCCTTTTCTTCGATATCATCCCAAGGTCCAGGCAATGTCTGTTTCAATGACAATGAAATACGGCCACGGTCTTCATCAATTGCAAGAACCTTCACATTGATTTTTTGACCAACTTTTAATTTATCTGAAGGTTTATTAACATGCTCATAAGCAATTTCAGAAACATGGACTAATCCATCAACACCACCAAGGTCTACGAAAGCACCAAAGTTTGTTAAACGAGCTACAGTTCCTTCAACAATGTCGCCAGCTTGAAGATGTGACATTAATTCTTCACGTTTAGCAGCATTCTCTTCTTGAACAATTGCCTTATGAGACAAGATCAAACGGTTGTCAGCTGGATTAACTTCAATAATCTTTAACTTCAATGTTTGATCTTTGTATACATTAAGATCTTCAACATAACGATCTTCAATCATCGAAGCTGGAATAAATCCACGAACACCAGCATCAACAACTAAACCGCCCTTAACAACTTGGGTAACAGGTGCTTCAATTTCAACACCACCGTCAGCCTTTTTCTGAATTTCGTCCCAAACTTTGCGGGCTTCAATACGACGATGAGAAAGTAAGTAACTGCCGCCCTCTTTGTCATTCCCAATTTTTGAAACAACAACAAGATCCAACTTGTCACCAACTTTAACGGCGTCGTTGATATCATCAATGTGAGCAGTTGAGAGCTCACGTAATGGAACTACGCCTTCAACACCGGTACCTTCAATACCCACAATAACTTGTTTGTCATCGTCAATGTCCAAAACTTCACCTTTTACGACATCACCGATTTTTACTTCTTCCACACTATTAAGTGCGTTTAATAAATCATTATTTTGACCTGATTCGTTTTCGCTCATTACGAATTTCCTCCTTAACAACACTATACTATTCTATCATAGCTGAATTTGCTGATAAAAGCTAGTTAAATAAATCAGAAATCTTATTTTATTTTTTCATTAATGATTTTTGTAATCTCATCAACAACTTGTTCAACGCTCATTGAGGTTGTATCAACTTCGATTGCATCACTTGCCTTGGTTAGCGGCGACACTTTTCGGGTTGAATCTTTATGATCCCGAATTTCAATTTCCTTTTTTAATTGCTCTAAAGGCGTCTCAATTCCCTTACCCATATTTTCTTTGTAACGCCGTTCAGCACGCTCAGAGACACTGGCAATCAGAAATATTTTGACTGGTGCGTTTGGTAAAACAGCTGTACCAATGTCACGGCCGTCCATTACAATGCTGCTTTGTTTAGCGATATCTCTTTGACGATTAACTAGCTCTGCCCGAACACCACCTAAACTAGCAATTGTTGAAACAGAATTCGTAATTTTTGGCTGGCGAATAGCCTCTGTTATTTCATTACCGTCAATGAACACATGCTGAACTGGATCACCTGGTTGAAAAGAGATCTGTGTCTGCTTTAACATGGCCACAACTGCAGACTCATCTGTCAATTCGATTTGGCTTTGAATGGCTTTTAATGTGACAGCCCGATACATCGCACCCGTGTCACAATAAATATAGCCAAATTTTTTTGCTACTAATTTGGCAACTGTGCTTTTTCCAGCAGATGCTGGTCCGTCAATTGCAACCTGTATCTTCTGATTTTCCATGAATAAACAACCCCTAATTTAATTATTTAACCCGTAAACGTTGTCCAGGCTTTAACTCAGAGCTACTTGTTAAACCATTAAGCTCCATTAATTTTTGTTGTGAAATACCATTATTTACAGCAATTCTATATAGTCCTTCTCCAGCAGGAACAGTCACATATTTTTTGGTTGTGCTACTTGATGAACTAGAGCTAGAGCTAGAACTACTACTAGAACTTGAACTAGACGAACTGGAACTGCTAGATGCTTTTGAAGCAGAGATAGCCGCAGCTTTGGAACTTGACACAGCTAAAGAGCTGCTTTTAGCTTTCTCACTTGATGCCTTTTCTGCTTTAGATTTGCTTTTGCTTTCAGAACTAGCTAACTTCTTAGAAGATTTTGCAGCAGCCTTATCAGCAATTGCTTTACTGGAAGCGCTAGCCTTTCTTTTTGACGAAGCAATTTGAGCATTTGTTTGTGGTCGATTAAAATTGTTTTGATTATACTTATAAAACACAATTGGTGAAATGAATAATAAAACCACCACAATTCCGACTACCGTGACAATTAATTTAGTGTAGCGGTATGATTTACGATTTGCCCTTCTTGAAGGCGAACCCATAGGATTATCAGTGCTAGATCGTTGTTTTTCCGTTTGCTTATCATCAGAATTGGTATTTTTATTTTGACTCATTTTCATTCCTCCTAGAAAAAACTACCAGAACAATTGTAACATATCGACTAATTTTCGTGTTTAATTTTTCTGTGAAAATAATTGGTTCAAACGTGTTTGCCACGGAATTAAAGATGATCCATAGGCTATTTTTCCCCCAGGGATATCCTTAGTATCTAAATGAAGTGTTGAAATTGCATCTAATGCACAATCGATCCCACAACATTGTTCATCATGCTTAGGCTCTTCCTCATCAAAATGTGCCAATAAATTTTGACGTAAACAACCATTTTCGTTTACAAAAGCCAACATTTTCATCAAATTAGTTTGTTTAGCTAACTGACGATTCTCAAAAATTTTGCTGACCTCTTGTGCTGATTTATTCTGATTACGATAATAATCCAATAATTGTTTTTGGTCAGGTTCAAATGATGCGCGACTTTCTGGTTTCATAAAGAACGTTTGGACATTTGTTGCACTCGGGAAACTGGCCATGTTGAGCGTACTGGGAATATATTCATCGCCAGCAGTGTACAGTAAAATTGCAATACTTTCCTGCTGATCTCGACCTGCCCGACCAATTTCTTGAAGATAATCTTCTAAATTTCCGGGCATGTGATAATGAATCACGAAGCGAATATTATTTTTATCAATCCCCATTCCAAATGCACTAGTGGCACAAATCACGTCTAATTTACCTTGCATAAATTGTTGCTGGATACGATAACGATCTTGTAAGTCAATATCTGCGTGATAAGCAGCAACTGATCGACCACTTTGCTGGCCGATTAGTTCCGTCATTTGATTGGCAATTTTCTTACTTGAAAAGTAAACGATACCAGATCCACCAAGTGTTTGTAATAATTTTATTAATTTTTCTTTTTTCTCAGCTGATGTTTGACAATGTTCAACTTCCAAATAGATGTTCGGACGATCAACTGAATAAACAACCTGTTCAACTTGATCACTTGCAAGCGCCATTTTTTGGATAATATCTTGGCGTACTGCTTCAGTAGCTGTTGCGGTTAACATTAAAGTCGTAGGCGTCCCTAGTTGTTTACGAAGATCCTTTAGTTTTAAATAATCCGGGCGAAAATCCGGCCCCCATTGGGAAAGACAGTGGGCCTCATCAATAACAAACAACCCAAAAGTCAATCGTCGTAAAGCGTTCAAAACTTCCGGTTGGTTTGCCATTTCGGGAGAAAGATAAATAAATCGATAATCTTGAAGATGATTGAGTGCAAACTGGCGTTGATTATGATCCAACTTGGAGGTTAAGCCAATAACATGTTTTTCACCAAGACGGTTGAGCCGGGCAACCTGATCGTCAATTAATGAAATTAGTGGAGAAATGACAAGAATGGGTTGTCTCAATAGATACCCCAAAAGTTGATAAACTAAAGATTTTCCGGTTCCTGTTGGAAGGACAGCTAAAACATTTTCTTTCAAGCAAAGCCGATGTATTATATCAAGTTGGCCCGGTTTAAACTCGGAAAAACCAAATTTGCTCTGTAATATTTTGTATAACTGTTTATCATCAATTTGCATATTGAATGTGCCCTCTTTCAATCTGAAGTAAACGAAATTCAAAAAAAGAAAACTGCGAGTCTAATTTTGAAACTTCGTCAAATTGCCACTGATTGATAGTACGCGCACCCAAATAAGTTTCTAAATCTGAAGAAAACTTATTTGGAAGAATCAACTGAAAGGGAAAACTCGGTGTTAGAATGGCAGCTTCTAGTAAATGCTCCTTGATTGTATTTAGCTTCACCCGCCGACAATTTGCAACTGCTTGAAGATTAGTGTTTTTTAAATAAAGTTGATAAGACAATGCACTACTAGTTGAAAGTGCAGATGTTGTGAGCCATGGGGACACTATTTGTTGGCATAAAAAATGGGTATCTGAGTCTGCAGAAGCCCACTTCACAAATGCAGCAACGAGCGAAAGACTTCGTAATTTCCAGTTAAATGGCGTTACGTTTAACGCTGTTTCAATTTGCTGATCCGTTAAGCCGAAATCGTCATGACCAATCATGCTATTGGTAAAAGCATTCGCTTCATCAGCAGGAATTGTCAACAAAAAATCTGTCAATTCGGCGTGCAACTTTCTAGGCAGTTCTATTGATTTGTTTTTAACAAACCACTGTTTAGCTCGAGCCATGGTCTGTCCAGAATATTGTAACGGATAATAACGGTTATTTTGATAAGAAAATTCAGATGTGATTTGAATAACTAAATTTAAACATTGCTGAATATTATTGAGATTTGTATGTAAGCCAATTCCACGGAAGTGAAATTGAGAAATATAATCTATAACCGATTTTTGTTCTTGTTTTCCAGTCTTTGTGAGTAAAACTTTACCATCCTGCTGACTTTCAATTAGACCTCTTTTGTGTAGCCTTTTAAGTGCCAACTCAAAATCGTCAGCAGATAACTTGGAAAACAAATTAAAAAAAGGCAGAAGACCATATTGTGCTCCCCAAAAAAGGTTGGACACGGTTCTTCTCCCAATTAGATTATTCAAGAGTACCTTGGGCCGCCGCCATTCTTCAGTACTCAAAAACTGTAATAAAAAATCTGAAAATGTTAAATCCTTTTTCATGATTACCTACCGTCGTGTTAATCGATTAACTTCGTCAGGTTTTAAAGAACGCCATTCGCCCGATTGCAATCCATCTAATGTTAAGAAACCATACTTCTCACGTTTTAACTTGGTAACAGGATGACCAATTTTTTCGAACATTTTTTTCACCTGATGATTACGCCCTTCATGAATCGTGATTTCAACAATGGCCGTTTTTTTGTCCAAATCTGAACTCATGATTTTGGTTTTTGCAGGAGCTGTCACCTTTTTATCGATGCGCACACCGTGTCTAAGCTTCTCTAATTGATCATTAGTTGGAATACCTTCGACTTTGGCAACATATGTTTTTTCAAACTTATATTTTGGATGAGTTAGTTTGTTTGCTAAATTGCCATCATTGGTCATCAATAAAATACCTGAAGTATCATAATCCAAACGACCTACTGGATAAATTCTTTGTCGGACATCTGGAAAATAACTCATAACCGTTTTACGATTTTTCTCATCTTTAACGCTGGAAATCACACCACGTGGCTTGTAAAAAAGAAGATAAACAAGTTTTTCACGTTGCAAAGGAACCCCATCAACTTCAATGTGATCGTCATCGTCAACTTTAGTTCCTAATACTTTAGTTGTCTGACCGTTAACCTTCACATGACCTGTCGTAATCAAGGTCTCTGACTTCCGTCGAGAGGCGACCCCCGCTTCTGCCATTACTTTTTGTAATCTTTCACTTGCCATCTATTTTGCCTCATTTTCATGTAATTTTTCGTTAAACTGTTTTAAATACAGATCACCGTTATCATCCAGATTATCTGGCTGAATGTCTGGTAACTTTGGTAAATTCTGCAGATTATCTAATCCAAAATAATCCAGAAAATAATCTGTTGTTTGATAAAGAATGGGTCTGCCAGGTTCATCTAGTCTACCAGCCTCATTAATTAAATTATGAATCGTCAACTTCTGGAGCATCGATCCACTTTGAACGCCACGAATATCATCAATTTCAAGTCTCGTAATGGGCTGTTTATAAGCAATTATCGCAAGCACCTCAAGAGAGGCTGGTGATAATTTTGTTAGCTGCGGTGCATCAAAATAATTTTTAATTACTGAGGACATTTCAGCCTTAGTTGCTAGTCGATAAACTTGGCCAAAATTCAAAACAGTTAAAGCAGAGTCTGGATCTTTTTGGTACTTTTTGGCTAATTTATCTAACATTGCTGTTACAGCTGGCTTCATAAAACCAGTCATTTCTGAAAGATCAGCAACGCTTAGCCCATCTTCACCACTGACAAATAAAAGGGCTTCTACTTTTTGTAAATTACTTACCATCTTCTACTTCACCCAAATTAAATAATTTAATGGTTCCCAATTGATCATCTTGTTGGAAAGTTAATTGCCGTTTTTTGACCATTTCTAGCATCGCCATGAACGTCACTACAACACCTGACACACTCACACTGGTTTCAAAAAGAGAGTCAAATATAATTCCATCTGGATGGCCTTGTAACGACCTTTTAATATAATATGTCCTTTCAACAATGGAAATTGAATCCTCTGCAACAGTTCGATGAATAGGTTGCGCATTTTCTTGTCTGATTAAAACCTTTTGAAATGCTTGTTGTAGCACTTTTAACGTGAGGCCAGGTGCCAAATGAGCTAATTTCATACCTTGGGGAACTGCTGATTCTTCCCTTGTATAATATTGATCACGTTTTCTTTCTTGATCCTGAAGTTCTTTTGCTGCTTGCTGATATTTTTGATACTCCACTAACTGAGTTACTAAATCCAAACGAGGATCAGAATTTTCCTCAGAATCATCTTCTGAATTGAACTCAGTCGGTAAAAGTAGTTTACTTTTGATTTTCATCAAAGTTGCCGCCATGATTAAGTATTCACCTGCAATGTCCAACTGCAACTGTTGATTACGATGCAGATAGGCCAAATATTGTGAAGTGATTTCAGAAATTTGGATATCATAAATATCCATTTTTGCCTGTTTAATCAAATGCAATAACAAATCAAGTGGGCCTTCAAAATCATTAATCTTTACGTTTGGTAAAGTCTCTAAATGATCAGTGTTCTTGTTTTTCATTTTTTGCTTTTTCCCACCTTGCTAATGCAGGCGTTGTTTCAATCGTTCCCATCATTTGCAGGTCTGGATAATAGTTAGCTAACGAATCAAAAATATCACTTTCGTTGGCCTCCGTTTGCTGTTGAGGAATGAATGCCAAATGATGAATCATCAGATAGTGATCTTGTTTTTCAACGCCTACTAATCCGATAAAATCGCCACTTTCATTCTTTTGCAGATATAAATTACGATCATCATTAGTGGCATACCACTCTAGTTCGTGGTTAATGCGATCAATATCTTTAAGCCCTGGAATGAACGACAACAATCCCATAACTATTTTTTGGAAAGAATCTCTATATTTTACTAACAAGTTGAACTCAGCCTCCTAGGGGTCTGTTCAATTAAAAACATAAGTGTTACTAATAACTTTACCATATTTTAAAGATACCCACAATTTTGCTCATGCTCGTGGATGGTATTTGTTGTATACATCGGTCAAATGTTTTTTTGTTACATGAGTATAAATTTGGGTAGTCGAAATATCAGCGTGACCAAGCAATTCTTGAACAGTTCTTAAATCTGCACCATTTTCTAGTAAAGTAGTCGCAAAAGAGTGGCGTAGTGTATGAGGGGTAACATCTTTTTCGATACCTGCTTTTTTGACTATGACTTTTAGATTTTTCCATATTCCCTGTCTGGTCAATTGTCTACCGTGATTGTTCAAAAAAACATAGGGGCTTTCTCGGCCATGTAATAACTGAATTCGTGCATCTGTTAAATAACTTTCTAGCCATTGAATAGCGACATCGCCAATGGGAATAATTCGTTGCTTATTTCCTTTCCCAATTGTTGAAATTAGACCCATTTCTAAACGTAAATCATCTAGTTTGAGGTTCGCAGCCTCACTCACCCGTAAACCGGTGGCATACATAACTTCTAACAGTGTTCGATCACGTACACCCAACTTCTTATGAGTGTCTGGGACTTTTAAAAGTGATTCAACTTCGGCAGCACTCAATACTTGAGGTAAATGATGAGCTGATTTTGGTGTGTCAATTTTTAACATTGGATCCATTGTGATTTTATTTTGAGCCATTAAATAATTAAAGAACTGGCGTAAACTTGTCACAGTATGAATCACTGAATTTCTTGATTTATTTTGATCATCACAAAATTTTAAGTAGTTCAAAATAGTGTACCGATCAATTTGATTAAATTCTGAAATTTTTTGAATTTTCAAAAAATCAAAAAATTCTGTCAATTCCTGACGGTAGGAAATAATGGTATTTTTAGTTAATCCCTGTTCCACCAGGAGGGCATGTAAATAATCTTGAAGTTCATTGTCCATTAATATCTCACTGCACTTCTTCTTTTAATTTTAATTGACCATCTTCTTGTGTCACAGCCCCTGCCTTTAGTAAATGGCCAACGGCTCGTTTGAATTGTCCCTTACTGATTCCAAATTCAGTTTTGATTTCAGCTGGACTACTTTTATCAGTAAAAGGTAAGGCATGGGTTTCATCATGTTGGAGCATTGCTAAAAGCATTGCAGCATCATCACCAATTGCTTCATAGCTACGCGGTTTTAAAGAAAGGTTTAAAGTCCCGTCGGGGTGAATACCAATTACGCGTGCAGAGACTTCTTCTCCTAACCGTGGTTCTTGATCCCGCTCATTAGGATGAATAAAACCTAAGTAGTAGTCACTGGTGATAACCAGTGTGCCCACTAATTTCAGACGATAAACAGTTGCTTTCAAATTTTTATTTTTCAATGTTTTGGGGGCCTTTTGCGAAATTTCTTGGAAAGTTGTTTCATCTGCCAAGGTTCCCCACATTCGATTTTTTCGATCAATCCGAAGACTAATCATCAGATGATCACCTTGTTGTGGCCATAGACTTTTAATGGTCGGCAATTCATCAAGTGAAACCACCATATCCTTGTTGGGCAACCCAATGTCCACAAATACACCCAAATCACGGCGACTTTGAACGACCGTTCCAAATCCCATTCTGCCGACTTGGATTTTGGGTACATTTGAAGTGATTTGTAGTTTATGATCTTCATTTTCATAAGCAAAGCCTTGAAAATGCCCGCCAATATGCAATGGTTTGATTGATTCCGTTTTATCTAGTTGAAAAACAACGCCTTCATTTTGAAGAAAGTAATATTTTTCGTTTTCATCAGTCATCTTTACATCAATGACTCGTCCTAATAAATTGTTCATGATAACTCCTTAAAATTAAATTTTTACGTTAAGTATTTGAAGGATGCAGAATGCAATTCCTGAAGCAATAATGGGTCCCGCCGCGATGCCCTTTAAAAAGACAACACCAAGAATAGTCCCAAAAACCAAAGCAACTGTCACCTCTGGTGAGACCGCAAGAAAACTAACACCTCGTGCCGAAAGAATTGATACTAATATACCACAAAATACTGCAATCCACCCGACCGGAGATTTAAAAGCATTTATCAGATCTTGAAAACCAATTCGACCGGTTGCAATGGGAATCAAAATAGCAATAGAAATAATAGTAACACCCCAGTTAATTCCTTGTTTTTCAACCAATTGTAATATTCTTTGCGAATTAGGAATTGCCATTATTATCAAAACTACGGCTGCCGCGACAATTAGCGACTGATTCTTTCCCCAAATGGCAATAGCTAAAATACCAATTAAAAATAGCCAGCTTCCCATGTAATTCTTCACCCTTTCACTTCAACTATGTATTAAAAAGACCGCTGTCCAAAAACAGCGGTCTTTCCAGTAGTATAAACTACTTTATAACTAACTTTAGATAGCGTTTGAAGCACCGTGATAGATAACACCACGACGTGAATCAACTGTAATCAATTCATCATCTGAAAGGATTGAAGTTGCATTCTGAACGCCAACAATAACTGGGATTCCCATTGAAATTCCAACAACTGCGGCATGTGAAGTCAAACCGCCATTTTCAACAACTAAAGCGCTAGATTTCTCAATAGCAGGCAAGTAGTCTTTATCGGTTGTCTTTGTAACAAGAATTCCGCCTTCAACTGCTTTATCGTTTGCTTCTTTTGCAGAAGATGCAATAACTGCTTTGCCAATAACTGTTTCATCGCCAACACCTTGACCAGATGCTAACTTAGAACCAATTAATTGGAGTTTCATCATGTTAGTTGTTCCACGTTCACCAACTGGAACACCAGCAGTGATAAGGATTAAGTCGCCTTCTTTAGCAAAGCCTAAATCAACAGCTTTGTTAGCAGCTAAGTCAAACATATCATCTGTTGTTGATGGTTTTTCAGTAACGATTGGGTGAACGCCCCATTCAACTGTTAAACCACGACGAGTACGTTCGTCAAATGTGATAGCTAAAATATCAGCATTTGGACGGTATTTAGAAATCATTTTTGCAGTGTAACCAGATACAGTTGCAGCAACAATTGTTTTAACGCCTAAGTTCTTTGCAGCACGTGCAACAGCGGCACCAATTGTTTCAGTAACATCACTTTGGTTAAACTTGTTGATTTGTAAGTTACCATCTTCGGCCATAGCATTTTCAGCTTTTTCATCAATTTTAGCCATAGTTGCAACAGCTTCAACAGGGTAAGCACCGTTAGCACTTTCACCTGAAAGCATTGTTGCATCAGTTCCATCCCAAACAGCGTTAGCAACATCAGATGCTTCGGCACGTGTAGGACGTGGGTTTTCAATCATTGAATCCAACATTTGGGTAGCTGTAATAACAGGCATACCAAGTGCATTACATTTCTTGATTAATGATTTTTGAACCAAAGGTACATTTTCTGCAGGAATTTCAACACCCATGTCGCCACGAGCAACCATAATTCCATCAGCAACCTTTAAGATCTCGTCAGCGTTGTCGATACCTTCTTGTGATTCAATCTTAGGGAAGATTTGAACATCAGTCATGTTCTTTTCTTCCAAAAGTTGACGAATATCTAAAACGTCTTGAGGTTTACGAACAAAACTTGCAGCAATAAAGTTAATGTTCATGTTGTCACAACCAAAACGAATATCGCTTGAGTCTTTTTCAGTAATACCAGGAAGATTAATTGAAACACCAGGTGCATTTGTTCCCTTACGAGAGCCAAGAACACCATTATTCATAGCATGAACAACTAATTCTTTGTTTTCTTCATCTTTTTCGTCGATCTTAAAGTCAAGTAAACCATCATCAAACAACACATGGCCACCAACATGTACATCATCATACAAACCAGCATAAGTAACAGCAATCTTATCCTTAGTTGTGTCTAATGAGTCATCCATTGAGATACGTGCTTTATCACCAGTGTGATATTCTTGATTACCATCTTTTTGAACTGTAGTACGGATTTCTGCACCCTTTGTATCTAATAAGATACCAACAGTTTTTCCAGTAATCTTTTCTGCTTCCATAACTTTGTTATAGCGGTCTAAATGTTCTGCATGATCACCATGTGAAAAGTTGAAACGGAAAATATTTGCACCAGCTTCAATTAATTTAACAATTGTATCTACTGATGTACTTGCAGGACCAAGTGTTGAAACAATCTTGGTTTTCTTCATAACTATATCTCTCCCTTGATTAGTTTATAAAAAGACTTTAATGTCGTTTTTACCAGAATTTAAAATCTTATCTTTACTTAAATGATAAATCTTGATTCAAATCATATAACGATGAATCAGGTTGATGCTTTGCGTTGAATAAATCAGTGATGTCATGAGCCTGAACCTTATTATCTAAGATTCCAACTGCCAAACCACCCTTGCCTTGTAACAACAATTCAACAGCATAAGCACCCATTTTGCTAGCCAATACACGATCACGAGCTGTTGGTCGGCCACCACGTTGAACGTGACCCAAAACAACGGCACGTGCATCGAAATCACCATATTGTTTAAGCTTTTCTAAGAATTCTGGTGCAGCATCAGAATTAGCATCGCCTTCAGCGATAACAATAATTCCGTAATCCTTACCATCAACTCGGTTACGCTTAAGCTTTTCAGCAATTTCTTTGACATCGTAATCATGACCAGGAGCCACAATTGCATCTGCGCCGGTAGCAACACCAGCCCAAAGTGCGATATCGGCTGCTTCACGGCCCATTACCTGAACTGCAAAAACTCGTTGATGACTCTTTGCAGTATCACGAATCTTATCAATTGCGTCAACTGCTGTGTTTAAAGCAGTATCAAAACCAATTGTAAAATCAGTGTATGGAATATCATTATCAATTGTTCCCGGAAGACCAATTGTGTTATATCCATGTTCAGTAAGTCGTAAGGCACCGTGATAAGAACCATCACCGCCAATAACGACTAAAGCATCGATACCGAACTTCTTAAGCTGTTCAATACCTTTTAACTGTCCTTCTACTTGGGCAAACTCAGGATAACGAGCAGAATATAATAATGTTCCACCTTCATCAATTGAGTCGTCCAAATCAGCAGCAGCAAACTTATGAATATCTCCAGCAACCAAGCCGGCAAAACCATAGTTGATTCCGTAAGCTTCGAGGCCAGCGCTGACTGCTTTCCGTGCAACTGCACGAATTGCAGCGTTCATAGCTGGTGCATCGCCACCACTGGTTAAAATACCAATGCGTTTCATTTCTTCACCTCAAGTAAAAAATTATTGAGTTTCACAAACTTCAAGTATAATTTTAACACTTTTACATTTGAATGTCTGTATTCTTATCGAAAAACATCACTTACAAATCCCTAGATACCAGTACTTTTCATAGATTGCAAAACAGCATTTCCTTTACCTAACAGGTTTGTAAGCGCTGAATTTGTTTCATCAGAATTGCTTACCCAAAGTTGTTTTTCTAACAAAATTTTTCTATCCGTTTTCGGATAGAACAATAGGACAGGAATTGAACCGGGATTATCCCTTAAAATTTGTTCCAAGCGTTTCCGAATCAGCGGTGTTTCTTCTTGAATTCTTAATACCCACCGTTGTTTAAGCGAATCTTCGTTTTTCTCAATGCGATTGGCCAATTGAATGCGATTGGCAATAATTTGAAGCCCATTGCGTTCGTCTACTTTGCCTTGCACCAAAATTACATGTCCTTTTTCTAAAAGATCCGCAGTAATCTTATATTGGTCAGGAAAAACGGTTATATCAATTTCACCAGTAAGATCACTACCGGTTACAAAGGCCATTTGCTCGCCACGTTTGGTGCGAATAACCCGTGTTTTATTGATATAAAGCAAACAAATTGCTGATTGATTTACATTTAAGCTTAAAACATCTGTTATTTTGAATCGTTTGCGTAATTGATCAAATTGTTCAACAGGATGCCCCGACAAATAGGCCCCCAAAAATTCGTTTTCCTTTTCTAACTTAATATCTAAAGCTAAATCTGGCATTTTGGAAATCTTTGGAGTCAGTTTTTCAAATAAGCTCATGCTACTGCCACTCAAGGAAACACCATTTAAAAGATCCGGTAAAACATTCAAGAGTTCTGCCCGATTGTAACCAAATGAATCAAAAGTTCCGGCATAAATAAGAGCTTCCATTAGATCTTGTTTCAGCCATTTAACGGGTATGCGTTGTAAAAATGCTTGCAAATCGAGAAAATTGCCATTTTTCTTTCGTTCCGTCAAGATATCAGAAACGAAATCACGACGGACACCTTTAATACAAGAAAGTCCGAAAACAATGTGATCATTTTTTAAAATAAATGTCGATTGACTAATATTAATATTGGGCGCCAAAACCTGAATGTCATGTTGTTTGGCTTCTGATAGATAAAGCTTAATTTTGCCGGGATTGTTAATAACTGAATTCATCAAGGCTGCAAAGAATGCCGCAGGATAATGTGCTTTTAAGTAAGCTAATTCAAAAGCCATTTTCGAATATGCCACAGCATGTGATTTATTGAATCCATAATTTGCAAACCGTTCGATATAATCATAAACTTGTTTAGCTGTTTGCTTGGAATAACCTTTTTTTAATGCTCCAGAAACAAATTTTGCCTTCATTTCATCAATAACTGAACGTTTTTTCTTACTCATCGCTCGTCTTAATAAATCGGCTTCTCCAAGGGAAAAACCACCCATAACTGAGGCAACTCGCATAACTTGTTCTTGATAAACCAGAATACCAAATGTACTTTTTAAAATTGGTTCAAGTGTTGGATCTGGATATCGTACTGGTTCTTGCCCTTTTTTACGCTTAATAAAGGTTTCAATATTTTCCATTGGTCCAGGCCGATACAAGGCATCCACTGCCGCCACTAGATCAAATGTTTCTGGATGCAACTGACGTAAAACATTTCGGATCCCCGCTGATTCAAATTGAAAAACACCAGTCGTATCAGCAGTTTGAAAAAGTTGTAATGTTTTTTTGTCATCCAGGGGGACATCTGAAATTTTAAACTGTGGATTTTTTGTCTTGGTAATGATGCGAATTGCGTTTGCCATAATGCTGAGATTCCGAAGACCTAGAAAATCCATTTTTAACAAACCAAGGGCTTCAACAGTATCTTTAGGATATTGGGTTAGTAAAAGTTCATCACTCCCTGATTGCAAAGGCACCACATCACTCAGGTTTTGGGCACTTAAAACCACGCCGGCTGCATGCGTTGAATAGTGCCGTGGTAATCCCTCAATTTGATGGGCAATTTCAAATAATAACTTATTTTTAGAACTGTCGGCTATCCAATTTTGTAGCTTTTGCGACTGTTTAACCGCATCGTCTAAAGTAATTTTCAAAACGCTGGGAACCAGTTTGCTTAGTGAGTTAATTTCATAAGGAGCCATTCCAAATACACGCCCCACATCCCTTAAGGCCTGTTTAGCAGCCAAAGTCCCGAAAGTGATGATCTGCGAAACATGAGTGTGGCCGTATTTATCATGTACATATGCTAGTACCTCGTCCCGTTTATTATCTGGAATATCCAGATCAATATCCGGCATCTGTGCGCGTTCAGGATTCAAAAACCTTTCAAACAAAAGATCATACTCTAAGGGGTCAACATCGGTGATTTGCAAGCAGTAGGCCACTAAAGAACCAGCTGCAGATCCTCGTCCTGGTCCTGTTGTAATATCATTATGATGCGCAAAATTCATGACATCCCACACGATTAAGAAATAATCATCAAACCCCATTTGATCGATCACGTTCAGCTCGTGGCTTAACCGCTGTTGATAAGCATCTGAATCTAGTTTTTTTCCTTGAAGGCGCTCTGTTAATCCTCTTTGTGTTAATTGTTGCAAATAAGTTTTTGAATCTAGCCCCTCAGGAACTGTAAATTCAGGAAGTTCTGGTTTCTTAAATTTCAAGGTCACATTACAATTTTCGGCAATTGTAGCCGTTAATTCCATGGCTGCCGTTAATTGATTTTCTTGATAAATTGCCTCATAATCTTTTTCTGGGTGTAACCAGTTATTTCCTTGATAGTTTTCAAATTGTTCCGGATTTCGAATAACTTCGCCCTTATCAATGTCACGCAAGACTTGGGTAGCAAAGTGATCCGTGGAATTAAGATAGTTAACTTCTGGAAGTGCGACAGTGGCAGTTTGCGTCAACTTTGCCATTTGTTGAAGCGTATTTTGAAGTACTGCAGACTGCTGCACATTTACCCCGATTAAAACACTTTGCTCATCAGCAAAAGTTTGAATTTGTTCCAGCAAATTTTGTGCAGCCTGCGTATCACCACGTTCAACTAATGTCACTAGTTCAGAGCTGTTGGCAGGAAAAATGATGTAAAGATGTGATAGTAGGTCCGTAATTTGTTTGTAAAAAAGATCTGATTCACTAGTTTGTGTATTCTTAAGAGTACTAATTTTCATGAGGTGCTGATAACCAATTTGGTCCTTAGCTAAAAGAATCACCGGAAAACGATTGGTTGCGTCGAGTGCGCCAAATAACTCCAGTTTTAATCCAAGAATAGGCTTAATGCCTTCTTTTCGGCATGCATTATAGAAATCAACCAGCCCATACATAATATTCGTATCCGTAAGAGCAAGTGAAGAAAATCCCCTTTGCTTAGCCGCTTTTGCTAATTCACTAATTCGTGTTGTACTTTGTAATAAACTATAACTGCTTGTGACTTGTAACGGCACAAAAGCCATAATGTCACCTCTCTTCCCAATAAGTTTCATTACTTTCATTATACAAAAATATCATCAATAATGAACTAGCAACGCTTTAAATCGGTTGATTTTTGTTGAAATTGTGCTAAACTATTTCTGATTGCGAGGTGTCTGTAATGAAACAAATTGTCGTTATTTTCTGGTCATTTATTTTTGGTGAAGTTATTGGAGCTGTCGGGGGTGCCCTTGAAGTCATGACGTATAAACCTTTGACTATTGGTATTATTGCTGCCGTTGCAGCTTTGATTACTTCCAATGGTATTAGCTTATTATCTAAAAGTGATTCAGTTAAATAAATCTTTTTAAAGAAAAACGAAGATGACCTATCATCTTCGTTTTTTTGTCCTTATTTTTCTTCTAATGTATTATTTTTGAAAACTAAATGATCAGAATTCAAATCAATTTCAACCTTGGTGTGAGGTTTAATTCGTTGTGAAATAATCTCTTTGGCCAGTGGTGTTTCTACCTCTGTTGAAATGTAGCGCCGTAACGGCCGCGCCCCGTAAGCCGGATCGTAACCCTGTTTAGCAATCCATTCCTCAGCAGCCGTAGAAATTTCCAACTGAATAGCCTGATCTGCTAATCTTGTTGATAGTTGGTTAATCAGCTTACCAACAATTTTTTCAATATCCTTTATATTTAGTGGGGCAAACATAATAATATCATCAATTCGGTTTAAAAACTCTGGCTTAAATTTAGTTTGGGTGAGTTGCTGAACGGCTTGTTTAGCAGATTCAGAAATATCTCCGTTTTCATCAACTCCATGCAAGAGAATGTCGGAACCTAAGTTTGATGTCAAAATTAAAATTGTATTCTTAAAATCAACGGTTCTCCCTTGCCCATCAGTTAAACGACCATCATCCAAAACTTGAAGCAAAATATTAAACACGTCTGGATGAGCTTTCTCAATTTCATCAAACAAAACAATGGTATACGGATTACGGCGAACCGCTTCCGTTAGTTGGCCGCCCTCTTCATAACCAACATATCCAGGAGCAGCACCCACTAAACGAGAGACTGATTCTTTTTCCATATATTCTGACATATCAATTCGAACCATATGCTGTTCGGAATCAAAAAGGTTTTCTGCAAGTGCTTTTGCGAGTTCCGTTTTTCCTACTCCTGTGGGCCCTAAAAACATAAAGGATCCCAACGGTCGGTTAGGATCTTGAAGTCCAGCCCGTGAACGTAAAACGGCATCCGCAACAGCATCAACTGCTTCATTTTGACCAATGACGCGTTCATGTAAACTATCTGCCAAATGCAGTAGTTTTTCACGTTCCCCTTTTACCAATTTGTTGACTGGAATTCCGGTCATTTTGCTAACAACAGTGGCAATTTCATTTTCTGTGACAGATTGTTCAACCAACCAATGGTCAGAATCTTTTTGTTCTTTGTTTTGTAAACTAGTAAGTTCAGCTTGTAATTTTGGGATAACCCCGTGTTGAAGTTTGGCAGCCTGTTCCAAATCATAACTATTTTCGGCTTCTTCAAGTTTATGTTTGGCTTCGTCCAATTCGGTTCGTTTATTACTAACGGTCTGAATAGCTTTTTTTTCTGATTCCCACTGTTTTTGAAGACTGTTTTTCTTTTCTCGTGTGTTAGCTAATTCTGAATTTAATTCCCCTAAACGTTTTTTAGAAGCCTCATCAGTTTCATTTTTAAGCGCCGTTTCTTCAACTTCCATCCGCATTAATTGACGATTAGTTTGATCAAGTTCGGTTGGGCTTGAATTCATCTCTACCCGAATGGTTGCCGATGCCTCATCAATTAGATCAATAGCTTTATCTGGCAAATAACGGTCAGTAATGTAACGATTTGACAGATTTGCAGCAGCCACAATTGCATTATCATGAATTTTAACGCCATGATGAATTTCAAAGCTTTCTTTCAATCCACGGAGGATACTGATTGTGTCTTCGATAGAAGGCTCTTTCACTAAAACACGTTGGAAGCGTCGTTCTAGCGCTTTATCTTTTTCCATATATTCGCGGTATTCATCAAGTGTAGTTGCCCCGATGAGATGCAATTCACCACGAGCTAACATGGGTTTTAATAAATTTCCGGCATCCATACTACCTTCTGTTTTACCAGCGCCAACAATATTATGAATTTCATCAATAAATAGGATGATTTTACCATCCGATTTCTTAACGACCTTTAAAACAGCCTTCAAACGTTCTTCAAACTCACCACGATATTTAGCCCCCGCAATCAAAGACCCCATATCTAACGAAAAAATAGTTTTATCCTTTAAATTGTCTGGCACATCTTTCCGTGCAATTCGTTGCGCTAATCCTTCAACAATGGCCGTTTTTCCAACTCCCGGCTCACCAATTAGAACCGGATTATTCTTAGTTTTACGTGATAAGATACGGATAACATCCATAATTTCTTCATCCCGACCAATGATGGGGTCTTGATGTCCGGCATGAACAAGTTTTACCATATCGACCCCATATTTTTCTAACGCCTTGTACTGTGTTTCTTGATCTTTGGATGTCACGTGATCTCCTCCTCTCATTTTTTTAATTTCTTTTGCTAACTCTTTAGGTTTAACGCCGTTTTTCTTAAGAAAAATGGACAGTGGATCATCTATTTGTAGTAATGCCTGCACAACGATTTCAGAGGAAATGTATTCATCACCCAATTTTTTGCTTAAACGTTCAGCTTCTTGAAAGAGTTTAAATAGGCTACTACTCAATGTTTGTCCATACTGAACATTTTCTCCTTCGACTACAGACGTGGCATCTAATTCTCGGTCAATTTCAGCTTGCAAATCTTGATTGGCTAACCCAAGTTCACCAAATAAGGTCCCTGCCATTTGATCTGGCTGAGCCAAAAACTTAAAAAGTTCCGGAATCCCAATTGTTTGGTGTTTTCGATTAACGGCGACTTTTTGTGCCTCTGCAAGTGCTTCTTGAACTGCATTGGTCAGATTATCTGGATTCAAATTTAATTCCTCCATTCTAATTGTTTAAATAAAAATAAACGGGTTTGTATTTACTCTGGATTCAACAATTTCAATACCATTAGTTTTTACACTGTTCCACGAACGAAATAAGCTTGCTAACTGGGGAATGCAAATTTTTTCAATGTTATGGCCTGGATCAATAGCATTTAACCCTGTGGCCAACATATCATGACCCGTATGGTAGTATATGTCACCAGTTACAAAGACTTCAGCTTTTTTGCTCAAAGCTTGTGGATAAAATTTGCCACCATCACCGCCAAGAACGGCAACTCGTGAAATCATCTGGCCCGGATTTTGGGATACAATTCGTAAACCTTGTAAGTCAAAAACTTGTTTAATCTTCGTTGCAAATTCTAATACCGACATTTTTTTAGATAAATCGCCGACTCTGCCCATACCAAATCGGTTGCCTTGATTATCTGTATAACCATTAAGCAAACGGTTGACGTTGTTTAAGTTCAATTTCTCAGCTAACCAGTCATTCATCCCATTTTCTGCAGCGTCTAAATTTGAATGCGCCGCATAAACTGTAATATTATGTTTGATGATATTGGCATACATCTTATTTTGTGGATTAGCCAGGTCCAAATTATGTGCCGGTCGAAACATGACCGGATGGTGGGCAATAATCAAGTCACAATGTTTGGCAATAGCCTCTTCAACCACTTCCGGACGGACATCTAACGTGACAAGAACTTTTGTGAATTCATTATCTAGATTACCAATTTGCAAGCCAATTGGATCACCAGATTCAGCAAGTTCTTTGGGTGCAAATTTTTCGAGTTGTGCAATAAAATCTCTAATTTTCAAGTTTCAGTACCTTCTCAATCATTTCCGTTTTGTGATTTAGCTTGTCGATGCGATCTTGCGGAACTTTTTTTGCATGTTCCATTTGTTGTACGGCTGTCCGTTCTCTAGCAAGTTCCGCTTCCCATTTTTCTCGGAAAATTTGATTGGGTAAAATTTGCAACAGTTTTGGTCCAAACAAAAGCTGTTCTGCCGAATAAGTAATACGTTCCGTTGTTTTTTTTGCGACAATAACTTCATAAATATGATGATCTTCTTTTAAAATTTGCTCTTTTGTAATTTCGTACTGATGAATCATTAGCCAATTACGAACTCGATTCTCCCCTACATTTGGTTGCAAAACTAAAGTCGTCACCCCTTGAAGCTTTTCTTTGCCAGCTTCTAGAATTTGAGCAATTAAAGTGCCACCCATTCCAGCGATAACAATGGTGTCAATGTGGTCTTCAGGAGAAACGACTTCTAATCCATCACCAAGCCTAGAATTAACTACCCCTTGCACACCTTGTTCGTTAATTTCATTGGTCGCATTTTCATGCGGCCCTTTGACAACTTCACCCGCAATTGCAAACTCAATTTGCTTATTTTTAGCTAAAAATACTGGCAAATAGGCATGATCGGAACCAATATCTGCAATTCGAGAGCCGGACTCGATAAAATTGGCAACGGTTTGAAGACGATTTGAAAGTTTATCTGCATTCATAAAAAGTACCCTTTTTCTTTTTTAAATTATTATATCACGCCTAAATAATTGTCCTAAAAAAAGAATCCAAAGTAAAAAGCGTACTTTTACTTTGGATTCTAAAATTAATAAGCCAAATAAATATTATTCCAAGAAATCTTTCAACTGTTTTGATCTTGAAGGATGACGTAATTTTCTTAAAGCCTTTGCTTCAATCTGACGAATACGTTCACGCGTAACACCAAACACTTTACCAACTTCTTCAAGTGTTCGCGTCCGACCATCGTCTAACCCAAAGCGCAGTCGCAAGACATTTTCTTCTCGATCAGTCAAAGTATCCAAAACGCCTTCTAGTTGTTCTTTTAACAATTCATAAGCTGCATGATCGGCAGGACTAGTTGCATCCTGATCTTCGATGAAGTCGCCTAAATGAGAATCATCTTCTTCACCAATTGGTGTTTCCAATGAAACTGGTTCTTGAGCAATCTTTAGAATTTCGCGAACCTTTTCAGTAGGCATATCCATTTCAGCACCAATTTCTTCAGGTGTGGGTTCCCGACCAAGATCTTGAAGTAACTGTCGTTGAATTCGAATTAACTTATTAATGGTTTCAACCATGTGAACTGGAATTCGAATTGTTCGTGCCTGGTCAGCAATGGCACGCGTAATTGCCTGACGAATCCACCAAGTCGCGTAAGTGGAAAACTTGAATCCCTTACGATAATCAAACTTTTCGACCGCCTTCATCAGGCCCATGTTACCTTCTTGGATTAAGTCCAAAAACTGCATACCACGACCGACATAGCGTTTTGCGATTGACACAACAAGTCGTAAGTTTGCTTCTGCTAGTTCCTGTTTAGCACTCTCTTCACCTTTTTCGATTCTTAAAGCAAGTTCAACTTCTTGCTTAGCCGTCAACAAAGGTACGCGACCGATTTCTTTGAGGTACATCCGAACTGGATCATTGATCTTAACGCCAGCTGGAGCTTTAGTATCATCTAATTCTTTTTTTGTAATTTTTTGAGCTTTTAAGGCACGTGTACTGGGATCACCATTCTCGTCTACAACGCTAATACCAGCATCTTCAACCTTTTGAATGAGATCATCAATTTGACGTGCATCTAATTTAAAAGGAATTGCAATTTTATCAGAGAGTTCGTCATACTTAAGCTGCTTACCAGCTTTATTTGCCTTAATCAGCGCATTAACTTCTTTTTTGTAGGCCTTAGTATTAAATACATTATCCGGACTTTTGGCAGATACTGATTTCTTAGCTGCTGTTTTTCTTGTCGTTTTCTTTGTAACTGCTTTCTTTGGTGCAGTCTTTTTAGTGGTGGTTGCCTTTTTTTCAGTTGTTGTTTTGCTTGTAACTTTTTTTGCCATAGTTAAGTCCTCCCATGAACGTGTTAAGCATCTTGGCGCTGGCGATATAAATCAATTAGCTCAATTGCTAGTTTTTGTTGTAGTTCCGTGTTACCCATTTTCTTTGCTTCATCGAGTGATTTTTTCTTGGAGGTGATTTGTTGACTAAGTGGTGCCTCTGCCATGATTACTTTAACATAGTCGTTAACAGCTTGATCAATGTTTTCAACATCCAAATCTTGTAAATCTAATTCTGCAATCACATTTTGAAGCTCATTGTCGTGCACAAAGTCCATGAAAGCAGCCGAATCGTAAGAATCATGATTCTCGAAGTAGCCGGTTGCCAACATATAGATAGTTTGATATTTTTCATGCACAAAATGAAAATCTGGCAATCCAGAAAGCTTCAGCCAAACATTATGATCATAAAGTAAATAGTTCAGTAATCGTTCTTCCGCAATCTCAACTTTTCCTAGCTTTACTTGTTGTCGATGATATTCTCGACTGATGGGTGGTGCCGGAGTTTGAGTAACTTGCTGCTGATGATTATTGACACTTTGCTGTGATCGCATTTGTCGCAATTGATGCGTCAGATCTTGCGCCTGAACCCCGAAATCTTTAGCTAATTGGTTGAGATATAAATCTTGTTCTACTGTAGAACCTAATTGACTGATTTCCTTTAGCGCTCGCTCAATGTAAGTTAATTGATCAGCTTCATTATTTAAATTAAAATCTCGTTTTAAATAGACCAGCTTGAAAGCGGTTGGTGTTAAACGAGCCGAATGGACAATTTCTTTAAACTGCTCAAATCCATGTTGACGAACGTACTCATCTGGGTCCAGTTTATCGGGAATTTCAATGACACTCAGTTTTAGTCTGCTATTTTGGCCAAAAGCATCAAGAGCACGATTAATCGCCGCTTGTCCAGGATCATCGCCATCATAACAAATGTCAAGTTGTGGCGTTGTTCGCTGAAGCAAATAAATTTGGTCATTGGTAAAGCTTGTTCCCATGGAAGCAATGCCATTCGTTACTCCTGATTGATAAGCCGCAATAACATCCATAAAACCTTCAAATAAAATTGCTCGCTTTTCTTGACGAATAGCCGATCTAGCAATATCAAAATTATAAAGGACATTACCTTTACTAAAAATTTTAGTTTCTGGGCTGTTAATGTACTTAGCCTGAGAATCCGCTTTGTTTAAAATTCTCCCAGAAAAAGCAATGACGTGACCTTGAGGATTTTTGATGGCATACATCACTCTTCCCCTGAAACGATCACGTAAATTTCCTTGTTGATCTTCAATAAATAAACCAGATTGACGCAATAACTGATAATCAATCTTTTTTTCATCAAAGAATTCTTTTAATAGTTGCTCACCAGGCGCAAAACCCAGTTGAAATTTAGTGATGACTTCATCAGTTAAACCTCGCCCATGCAAATAATCTAATGCTGGTTGTCCCATTTCAGTATTCAATAAGACATGTGTATACAGCTTTGCAGTTTGATCATATAAACTAATCAGCTGGTTTTGCTCACTATTTTGAGCGGCATTATTAGTTGTCGCCGTGTACTCAGTTGGAATTTTGATGCTCGCAAAATCTGCAATTTGTTTAACGGCCGCTGGAAACTCAATGTGATTAAGTTCCATTAAGAACTTAAACACATTTCCTCCTCGACCACAACTAAAGCAGTGAAAAATTTGTTTCGATTCCGAAACCGAAAATGACGCTGTCTTTTCTTCATGAAATGGACAAAGTCCAAAAAAGTTCTTTCCTTGTTTTTTTAATTGAACATATTGACCAATCACATCAACAATGTTCACAGAGGTTCGAATTTGATCAATAAGATCTTCTGGAATTGCCTTTGCCAAAAACGATTTCCTCCTCTCGAGCGCACACTAAGCCACGATATCGATACATATAAAATAATACCGCCCTGCAATAAAAAAAGCAATTAAAACGATTTAATAAAACTTAGCCAGTTTTCTAATCAATATTATAGGACAGCATACAGTGCAAGCCTTAATTTATTATCAAAAATAATCTTCATTTAAACTACAAAACGTAATCAGAATGAAGATTATTTAATTAACTAAAGGTTGAAAGTATCAAAATTATTATATCAGTGTGTTGATTGCAAAGATTAGACTTAGTCTGGAAGCAAATGGGCTCAGTAGTGTCTTTTATCTTAGCGGGTTTCGCTTAGATAAAGGCCGAGCTTGGAGACGTGGCTTGCGGCTCCAAGTCGTGCCCACTATTCCGCCTAGTAATGATGATTTTCGTTCCGAAAATCTTTCTTGCTCCAGTCAATGTCGATTCTTGTGGC